>NZ_BAAGPH010000035.1:0-60847 GCF_054784355.1 Alkalibacterium psychrotolerans
CTGAGCCAGGATCAAACTCTCGTTTTAAGTTTGAAAAGCTCATTTAAAAATTGTGAGTTAACTGTGTTAACTCGTTGTGTTGTCTTGATTCAATCAGATTGAACCGAAGACACCTGCACATTTGGTTGTTTCTACTTTGTTCAGTTTTCAAAGATCTATCTCGTTCGTTTGTTGTTGACGTGTTGTGTCAACTCTTACTATATTACATTGTTTTCAATTGTATGTCAACAAGTTTTTAAAATATTTTTTATATTTTTTAACGAGTTGTTTTGAAAGAAAACGTCGGTGTTGTTAATCAACAACGGATATAAATATACCAAGTTTCCCTTCAAACGTCAACTAGTTTTATAACATTTATTTAAAAAAAATTACAAATCCCTTTGTGCCGGGTTTTTTCTATGACTCTTTTTCCGGGCGCATAAACTCAAAGTCCGCTTCTCCATTTTTAGTGACTAGTAACAGCCCGTCTCCTATCGGAAGAATCGTTGCATCAATCTCAGGATGATCAAGAATCACATCTAAAAAAGCATTTAATTTCTTATGAATTTTTCGTCTTCTTTTAGGTACATCTTTTTCGTCATCCAGAATCGTGCCCCCTTGCAGCACATCATCCACTGCCAGCACCCCACCTTTTTTCAGGATTCTGTAGCAATCCGGGAAAAAATCGTAGTATTTCGCTTTAGCACTGTCCATAAAAATAAAGTCCATGGATTCTGTCTCAATTTTTTCAAGCCATTCATTCGCCTGGCCCTCCATCAATGTTACTTTGTCTTCAAGTCCAAGCGACTTGAAATTGGCTTTTGCTTTCTCAACCATGTCCGGGTTGCGCTCTATAGTAGAAACGTGTCCCTTAGCCCCTATAGTTTCACTTATTAAAGCCGCTGAAAAACCAATTGCCGTCCCGACTTCCAGTACGTGTTCAGGCTGCAGTATCGGCAGGAACCACTTGAAAAACACAACTGTTTCGTGAGGAATGACGGGCACTCTGTTGTCATTTGCCCATTTTTCAATTTCTCGCAACTGACCCGTCAGTTGTTTCTGATTGCTTCTTAAATAATCTCTTACCCGTTCGTGGATAACTGGCCGATCCATCATCTCATTTAACTTATGCATACTTTCTCCTCGTTTCCATTATTTCCTATATTTTACACTGAATATTCTACTTAACCAAGGCCGAATCTGTTATAATGAAAATGTGAAAACACGAAATTTCAGATGAGAAGGAGCTACACTAAAATGTTAATTAAACAATTATCTGTACCAAAAAGCAGCGTTACCACTATTTCAGAAGAAACAACGCTGGAAAAAGCCATTCAACTATTAGAAGAAACAGGTTTCCGATGCGTTCCCGTTTTGGATAAAAGTGGTAAGATTTTCCGCGGTAACATATATAAGATGCACATTTACCGTCATAAGGCTAACGGAGGAGATATGAATCTTCCAGTTACTCACCTACTTAAGAACGCGACTAAGTATGTTCACTTAAGTTCTTCTTTCTTCAAAATCTTTTTCATGATTAAGGATTTGCCTTACATCACTGTACTGGATGACAACAATCATTTTTACGGTATCCTGACTCACAGCACACTGATTGATTTGCTTCAGCAGTCCTGGAGTCTTGATCAGGGAAGTTTTGTTCTGACGATTGCTTCACCTGGTGAAAAAGGTGACTTGGCTAATATATCCAAACTGATTAACCGACACTGTTCAATTATGAGCTGTATCACCTTAGATGTTCAGAGAGAAAACATGCTGCGTCGTTTGATTATGACTCTGGAACCGGGTGTGACACGTAAAACCGTCGATGAAATTTCACGATTACTCGACAAAAAAGGCTACAAAGTTGTTCAAGTTGAAGACCTTCACAACGATTAATACTCTTACAAAAAAAGCAGCATTCACCGTCTCCTAAAGTGAGAGACACAGTGAATGCTGCATTTTTTATTTACTTATGCTTCCATTCGTTTATTGAAATCGAGTTTTTTATCCAGCGCTTGAACAATTGGGATACCAATCCCCATCGTCAGGAATTGTCCTAAGAATACTGTCAGGTAAGTAAACCAGAAGACTTCCTCTGCTCCAATAAGTAGCAGCATTAATGCAATCATAAAACTGAAGACTGAAAAGACTACAGTATTAATCAGCATCTTTTTAACAGGTGACTGAACGTATTTGCTAAGCAGGAAAAATACTGCAAAGGATACAATCGTATGTCCGACTCCCAGTACCCAGTCGTATAAGCCGAAAGGTGAAAAGACCAGATTGGTCAGTACTACACCGGCAGTCACTCCTACAGCATACTTTTTATTGAAGACCGCCAGATGATTAAGCATTTCCGACAGTCGGAATTGGATTGCTCCAAATCCAAATGGCGCAATCAGCATTGTAATCGCAAAGTAAAGCGACCCGATAATCGCATTCAAAACCCATTGTTTTGTTTTCATTGTCATTTCCTCCTAGTTTTTATATCGTGGGTTGGCACTTTCGAACCACGGTCTATTAAAACAACGAGAGTAAGTGTACCATTTCTTTCATTTGTTTTCAATATAAAAAAGCAGGCCTGCGTTTGGAGTGCACAGGTCTGCTTCTGACTAAGTATTAAACTTTAAATATGTTTGTATTTGTTGGACAGTCCAACACTTATTGCCAACGCCTCATCAACTAAGTTCATTGTTTCAGAGTTAAGCTGGGTAACTTGGTCTCTTAAACGCTGTTTATCAATAGTTCTGATTTGCTCAAGCAGAATAACAGAATTCTTTTCCAGTCCTTGCTTGGCACTTACTTCGACATGAGTCGGCATTTTTCCTTTTTCGATCTTTGTAGTTATTGCGGCAACAATAACAGTTGGGCTATACTTATTCCCGACATTATTTTGAACAATTAATACCGGGCGCATGCCCCCCTGTTCTGATCCCACAACCGGGGATAAATCTGCATAGAATATATCTCCACGTTTAACCATAGGCTTTCCTCCTCGAAGGAGCCTTTTGGATTAGATAATTATCTCGACATAATCGACATAAAAATTATTTTCAGATATGAGTATGCGCTTCGCTCTCGCAGTCATCAAATTCGGAGCAAATCTCCAGATTGATGCGTCCCATTTCTGTGTATCCTTTCCTCATGGCGTCCATTTTATTCACTGTGTCACGAACAAAGCATTGAAAAATTTCAGATAATAATTCAGATTCCTTAATATTTTCCTCATAACAATACTCTTCTATCTCTTCGTAAACTGACTGATCCAATTCGATTACCATTTTCCTGTTGTGCTGCTCTTCCATGAATATGCCCTCCAAAAGATTATTACCAGTAAAAGCTAATAATCAGCTTCCATACCAACAGAGTCAGAAGCTGCAATGAATACCCTAGCCATAAGAAAACGTATCTTCTTATTCCTGTTCTGTTAGTTTATCATGAAAAAACTGTGAATCATACCCAACTTTGTGACAATTCTTTGACTCGAAAAATCAGAATAGCACTGATTATGTTACTATTTTTCTAAAATAACCTGAGCAATAGCAAGTGTGTCAGTATGAGAAATTGAAACCCATGCGTTACCACTGAACGGACCCACCGTAATAACAGGTTTTCCTCGTGAATCTGGAAGTATCTCTATGTCCAAGAACGTCGTCTTCCCTATGCCCGTTCCGAGTGCTTTAGAAAAGGCTTCTTTTGCTGAAAAACGACCCGCAAGAAACTCGATTTGTCTGCTTCCTTTTAAGGCGTTAAAAATCTCCAGTTCTTTCTCAGTCAACACACGTTGCGAGAAAGTCGGCTTTCTTATGTAGGCTTTGTTGATCCGTTCAATTTCCACAACGTCTAGTCCGACGCCAACAATCATTTCTCTTCCTCAATTCCTCTTTTTAAGTGTAATCAGTCAGCTACTGTATAATGTTACCAGATTCACCACTGAATGTCATTTAATATCGCATAATAACAGGAAAAAGCCGCCACTCCTCTCTTAAAGGGAGACCCTTTTAAGATGAGAGTGACGGCTGTTTAACCTTTTTAGTTGTGCTTACTTGCTACTAGGGCGACGGCTTCCTGAGCGGCCTTTCCCTCTGTTATCGTTTGAACGACCTTTTCCTTTGTAGTTCCCGCGGTTTCCACCTTTACCTTTATAGTTACGGTTTCCGCCTTTACCTCCGCCACCACGGCGCTTGTCCTTGTTTGGCAGTGGACGTTGAGGGGTAATTTTAACAGGTACATCTGTCGGATCTTTTACAATCGACTTGACCAGTGCAGCAGCTAAATCTTCAGCTGAATAAGAGCTGAGTAATTTCTCAGCAGCAGCTTCATATTTGTCCAGACCGTTTTTATCTATCAATGACTGGATGTCCTCCATAGCAGTCTGCAGCTGGCTTTCAAGCGCTTCGTCACTTGTTGGTGGACGAAGAGACGTCATCGGCTGGTTAGTCAGTTTTTCAATGGTACGCAAGTAACCCATTTCATGCGGTGTCACAAAGGTTACCGATACGCCTTCTTCGCCTGCTCGGCCTGTACGGCCGATACGGTGCACATAGCTTTCAGGATCTTGAGGGATATCGTAGTTATACACATGCGACAGGCCTGTAACATCAAGACCACGAGCTGCTACGTCAGTTGCAACGAGAATGTCGATGCTTCCTTTTTTGAAGTCTTTCAGAACACTCATACGCTTGCTCTGTGAAAGGTCTCCATGGATTCCTTCAGCAGTGTATCCGCGCATTTCCAGACCTTTTGCCAGTTCGTCTACACGTTTTTTTGTACGGCCGAAAATGATAGCTGATTTCGGATTCTGAACGTCAATCAGACGTGTCATGATATCAAACTTCTCATTATCTCTCGCTTTAGTATAGAACTGTTCAATTGTTGAAGCAGTCAGCATTTTAGTCTTGATGCGTACAGTTTCAGGGCTGTGCATGAATCGCTCGGCAATACGCTTAATCGGTCCAGGCATGGTCGCTGAAAACAGCAATGTCTGACGTTCTGCAGGTACTTCTTTGATAATTGTTTCGATATCATCAATGAAGCCCATGTTAAGCATTTCGTCTGCTTCATCTAAAACAAGTGTTTCTACTTGGTTCAGCTTAAGTGTTTTACGACGAATATGGTCTAGCATACGACCCGGTGTCCCAACAACAATCTGAGCGCCACCTTTAATTTGCTTAATCTGACGGCTGATATCCGCACCACCATAGACACATGTTACTTTAACACGCTTGTCTTTGCTTAAACGGAATATTTCTTCCTGTACTTGAATAGCCAATTCACGTGTCGGTGCAATAACCAGACCTTGAACGTTATGGTTTTTGACATCGATTTTCTGAAGCATTGGTAAGCCGAATGCGGCTGTTTTCCCTGTTCCTGTCTGAGCTTGCCCGATAACATCTTTACCTGCTAATGCTAGAGGGATAGTCTGCTCCTGGATGGGTGTTGTTTCTTCAAATCCCATGTTCTGTACAGATTTGAGTAGTTCTGGTAGTAAATCTAATTCGCTAAATTTCAAAAAGTGTTTCCTCCTATTATTTTCCTTAGCGTCAATTCGTTTGCGAGCCAAGGGGGAGTTACTCCATAACAGAAGAACTACAGAACTAAATGAAAAAACAGTTTCTGTTCTTTCATACAAAGACCCTAGCGTACGTCACTTGAATTCGATGCCGGTACACCAGGGTTATTAGTTAACTTGACTCAGTATTTAATTTTATATTATTAGCTACGGATAAAAAACATTATCCACTAAACGAACGGATCGCTTATTCCAAAAGTCATCTTATCACGTACTCGGCTTGTTTTCAACTCGTTTTCATGAATAACTTAATGAATACGTTTTATCTGTTTTCTCTGTGACTTAACTCCGACACAACTTCCAGCAGACCTGTACTTAAGCTTGACTTGACCAGTACAGTATCCTCTGCTTTAAGATTAGCTTTTAGAAAATCAGTCAGCTCAGTTTTGTCACCGGAAAAATGGACCCGTTGAGATTCAGACATATTGGGCGTCAGCTTTTCATCCAGCGCCTGCATTTCTTTTCCATATAAGACAAGCAAATCAATTTTCTCAGGCGAAATGGCTTCACTGAGACTTTCGTGCATCTCCTTAGTCTGATCACCTAATTCAAGAACGTCTCCCAGTACCACAACGCGTCGCCCTGGCAAATCGATGTTCTGAAAGTAGTTCAGAACAGCCTTCATGGAAGAAGGGCTAGCATTGTAGGCGTCATTTAAAATAGTCGTTTCGTTTATGCCATCTACCCATTCCAGACGATTTTTGGTGAGCTGAAAGTTTTCCAATTGGTTAAAGGCTTCTTCCTGAGAAATGCCCAGTACTTCTCCAGCCAGAATCGCAGACAGAGCATTCTGAACATTATAAATTCCCGGTATAGGTAATCGGCATTCTAAATCAGGCTGACTATTGGTGGCGAAGACGGTATGTCTGACTTCTGAATTTGCTTCGACAGCATACTTGTCTGCTTCTTCGGTTTTACCAAAAGTTAGAAAGCGGCCAACTGTATCTTTTGCATAGCCAGCTGTCACTTTATCGTGTAAAAGGGGCTCGTCAATCGGATAAATCAGCGTTCCGTTTTTCATCCCGTCTACTATTTCCAGTTTCGCTTGAGATATGGCGTCACGTGAGCCTAAAAATTCGATGTGGGATTCACCAATCATCGTAATGATGGCGATATCCGGTTCTGCCATGTTCGACAGCAGGTTGATTTCGCCACTCTCACTCATACCCATTTCGAGAACAAGCACTTCGGTATCGGCCGGCATTCTTAAAATAGTATGCGGCATACCTAAGTGATTATTGAAGTTTCCTTCTGTTTTATGGGTACGGTAACGAGCAGATGCAACAGCCGCCACCATATCTTTTGTCGTGGTTTTTCCATTACTTCCGGTTACACCGACAATTTTCGGCCCGACTTTTTTCAAGTAATAACGAGCAAAATCCTGGAAGGCTTTCTCTGTATCACTTACTTGAATCAGCGGAAAATCACCTGGAGCATGTGTCAGTTCGTCGCTCCACAGACTGGCTGCAGCTCCCTTGTCTATAGCAGCCTGAATAAATTCATGGCCATTTCTTTCAGCGGTCAAAGGGATAAACAAGTCCCCTTCTTCCAGCAGACGTGTGTCGAATGATACCCCTCTAATTGTCTCGTCGCCTTTTCCGGCCAGCAGTTTGCCGTTAACGGCCTCTGTAATTTCTTTTAATGTCCAACTTGGCATAATACTCTCCATTTCCATTTCTTGACTGTACGGTTATTTATTGCGTCGCGTGCTGATTTCATGGCGGTCTTTATGGCGTCTGATTCCCAGCTGAATAACTTCTTCAATTAAATCCTGGTAAGGCAGGCCCGTTTTTGCCCATACTCTCGGGTACATACTGGTCTTTGTGAAACCAGGAAATGTATTGACTTCATTGAGGTAAACATCGCCCTCTTCCGTCAGGAAAAAGTCTGCGCGTGATACCCCACTGCCATCGATTGCATGAAACGCCTGCGCCGCGAGTTCTCTTAATCTCTTCGTTAATTCCGGTGAAATATCAGAAGGTACCTGGCGGAAGACTTCTTCATTCAAGTACTTATCTTCATAGGCATAGAATGGTTTGTTCTTCACCAGCTCTCCCGGAACGGATGTGTGAATATCTTCGTTACCTAAAACGGCCACTTCGATTTCTCGGGCTTTTACGCTTTTTTCAACGACCACTCGGTGATCATATTCGAAAGCTAGATCAACAGCTTCTTTCAGTTTATCTTTGTCCAGTACGCGGGTAATACCCACACTTGAACCTAAATTTGCCGGCTTAACATACATCGGATAGTCAAATTCAGCTGCGAGTTCATCAACCACTTTCGCAGCATCCACTCTCCAGTCTGTCAGTCTGACTTCTTTATAGGGAAGAATCGGCAGTCCCGCTTCCTTGAACACACTCTTGCTGATAATTTTGTCCATGCCTACTGCACTGGCCAATACACCGGCGCCAACGTAAGGAATATCAAAGACTTCAAACAAGCCCTGAACGGTTCCGTCTTCTCCATTTGGACCATGAAGTACAGGAAATGCAACAGACTCTCCTTCCATCATTTCAATAAAGTTAAAGGGTGTCTTGGCTTTTACATCGTTCATTTCATCAAAGCTGACCACTTCATCCAGCTGGTTGATGTCTTCCCCTCTGAACCATTTGCCTTCTCTCGTAATGTAAACAGGTATAACAGTGTAGTGCTCATAATAAATTATGTTCAAAATAGAATGTGCTGATTTAATGGAGACTTCATGCTCCGCACTTTTTCCACCGTAAATTAAGTAAAGTTTCATCTGTTTCCTCCTAAGTTAACCCAACCATTTTTATAGACAAGCGTGATGCAAAATACAATTCTATTTTAACATACTTTGATTAATCTACACTATTATTCTATTATGCCTGGCGAAAAAAGCGCATCAAAAAAAGCCCTGGAGACCAGAGCTTTAAATCGATTATTCTCCCAAGTTGTATTTCTTGTTGAAACGATCGATACGTCCGTCTGCTTGAGCAAACTTCTGACGACCTGTATAAAACGGGTGAGAATCTGAAGAGATTTCCATACGGATAAGTGGGTACTCGTTTCCGTCTTCCCATTCTACTGTTTCGCTGGCTGTTTTAGTAGACCCTGACATGAATTTAAATCCTGTCGTTGTGTCCATAAACACCACTTGACGATATTCTGGATGAATTCCTTGTTTCATATCTTTTTCACTCCTTCATGCCATGAAATCTTTGCGATTCCATAGTTCTCTTAACCTTCAATTATAGACAGTCTGTTGACACTGAGTGCCTTCTTCTTGTCCAATTCTTTATATATGCAACATTACATATAATAGCATGGATTTTTTCCGGATGCAACAGTTAATTTACTCTATCCGCCGTGTGTTACTGTTTGAGCACTTTTTCGACAAATGCTTCATTTTTGCCATATCGTCTCAGTGTTTTAATGAACTGATCCGTATACTCAAGCGAATCATTGCGCATCCCGCGACGCAGCTTGTAAACTGCCTCGTGTTCTTTCTTAGTCAACAGCATCTCTTCTTTACGCGTACTTGAACGTTTAATATCGATAGCTGGATAAATACGTCTTTCTGCCAGTTCTCTCGACAGGTGAACCTCCATATTACCGGTCCCTTTAAACTCTTCATAAATGACATCATCCATGCGGCTTCCTGTATCTACGAGTGCCGTCGCGACAATGGTCATGCTTCCGCCTTCTTCAACGTTACGAGCCGAACCGAAGAAACGTTTAGGTCTGTACAATGCAGCTGGATCAATCCCGCCGCTTAATGTGCGCCCACTCGGCTGCTCCACTAAATTGTAGGCTCGTGCAAGTCGGGTGATGCTGTCCATCAGGATAACTACATCCTGCTTGTCTTCCACTAAACGCCGTGCGCGTTCAAGAACCAGTTCACTTACTTTTACGTGGTTTTGCGGCTGCTGGTCAAATGTTGAATGAACCACTTCTCCGTCAATACTACGTTCCAGGTCCGTCACTTCTTCCGGACGCTCATCAATCAGCAGAACAATCAGTTCAACTTCAGGATGATTGGCCTTAATCCCATTGGCGATTTCTTTCAGCAAGGTTGTCTTTCCGACTTTCGGCGGCGCAACAATCAATCCTCTCTGTCCGAAGCCAATCGGTGCAATCAAATCAATCATGCGAGCCGACAAGGCATTCTCATTGGACTCCAGATTGATTTTGCGATCCGGATAGAGAGGAGTCAGCGCCGGGAAATGCGGGCGTTCTCTTGCCTCTTCAGGATCTTTTCCGTTCACCAGCTGGACATTCATCAAACCGTAATAGCGTTCCCCCGCTTTAGGCGGACGGGCTGTTCCGGTAATCTTATCTCCATTTCTCAAACCAAAACGTGTCATTTGAGAAGCGGAAATGTAAATATCTTCATTACTGTGCGAATAATTTATCGGGCGCAGAAAACCAAAATCCTGGGTGCTGATTTTGTCCAGAACACCACTTACTTGAAAATAGCCCTGCTTCTCTTCTTGAGCACGAATAACTGCCAGAGATAACTCTTTTTTATTCATCTGACTGTAATACGGAATCTTCAAGCGTTTAGCGTGTTCATATATTTCTTTTAGTGTCAGATCTTTCAGCTCATTAAATGTTAAAAATTTAGCCACTCGTCTAATCCCCTATCCCTGTTCATCTCTCTCTTCCATGTATAAATCCGCTCCAAGAGCAGTCAGTTTTTCTACAATGTGGTCATATCCTCTTAAGATATTGTCTACACCGTCAATTTCAGTCTGTCCGTCGGCAATCAGCCCGGCCACAACCAGGCAGGCTCCGGCTCTCAAGTCGCTTGCTTTTACTTCAGCGCCTTCCAAATGCGTACCGCCTTCTATTAAGATTACATCACTTTCAACTCTCGCCTTTGCTCCCATACGGTTTAATTCCGGAATATGCTTGATGCGCTTAGGATAAATGGTGTCCACTATCATTGACTCACCTTCTGCCATCATCAACAGTGGCGTGAAAGGCTGCTGAAGGTCGGTCGCGAAGCCTGGGTAAGGAAGCGTCTTGATGGACACCCCTTTAAGAGGAGCTTCGGGTTTGGTAATACGGACATAGTCTTCTCCTATCTCCATAGGTACGCCCATTTCTTCCATTTTCGCAATCATACTTTCAAGGTGTTCAACGATGACATTGCGGATTATGACATCTTTTCCTTTAGCCGCAGCCATAATTAAATAAGTTCCCGCTTCGATACGGTCTGGGATAACCGTATGGCGGCAGCCGTGCATCTCTTCTACACCGTCAATACGAATGACATCTGTTCCAGCGCCTCTTACTTTAGCACCCATGTTATTCAATAATGTCGCTACATCAATGATTTCCGGTTCACGAGCCGCATTCTCGATAATAGTTCGGCCTTTTGCTTTAACTGCTGCAAGCATCACATTAATAGTCGCTCCAATAGAGACTACATCAAAGTAGATACGGGAAGCTTGAAGACCGTCTTCATCTGTTTTCAGATACATAGCGCCTAATTCATTCTCTACAGAAGCACCTAACGCTCTGAAGCCTTTCAAGTGCTGATCAATCGGACGCGGTCCAAGGAAACAGCCCCCTGGCAAGCCAACAACTCCCTGACCAAACTTAGTAAGCAGTGCCCCCATGAAATAATAGGAGGCTCTCAAGCTTTTAATTTTCCCGGTCGGCATAGGTATAGATACCATCTCTGTCGGGTCAATGGTCAACGTAGTGCCTTCGAATGTTGTCTTCACGTTCATGTCATTAAGTATTTCAATTAAGGAGTGGACGTCTGCTATGTTCGGCACGCCTTCCAGAGTAACTGGGCTGTCTGCCAGAATAGACGCCGGTATCAATGCAACCGTACTGTTCTTGGCACCTGAAATCGTCACTTCACCTGATAGATCATGTCCACCATTTACAATTAATTTCTGTGTCATTTTTATATCCTCACTTTTGATGTCTTTGTCGGTTAATTTCATTAGAGTCATTTACGTTACTAGTTTATCGATTCGGCGAGCGAAAGGCAACTTTTTGAGTCTTTCGTACAAGCTGAAGGCAAAAACCAGTTTTACTAAGTCGATGGGTAGAAATACGGTTAAATTCATGGTTAAAATACTGCTCAGAGAAAATGGCGTGTTCATCACATAATTCATCATCATATACTGGTACGTCATTCCCACTGCATACAGCAGAATAAGTGACAGCACCATAGCTGCCGATTTATAAAGATAGTTCCTCTTCTGCAGATAGGCTTTTCCTACTATCCAGGCCACAGCCAATGCACCAAGCAGGTAACCAAAGGACGGCGACAGTACACTCATCAGCCCACCTGTCCCACCGGCAAACACCGGCAAGCCGACTAAGCCCATAAACAGATAAAGGGCAACAACCATTATTCCTTTAAAGGGACCGAGTAGCGCAGGAAGGAAAAAGAAGAAAAACACTTGCAGAGTAATAGGAATCACACCAACCGGTATAACGATTAATGATGAAGCAGCGAGTAGTGCTGCAGATAATGCAACTTGAGTCAAATCATTTGAAGAGAGTCTCTTCATACTATAAAACCTTCTATCATTAAGTTAATTAACTATAATTTGTCAAACTAGTTTCAGTATAATCAAATCATTAATCCAATACAATCCTAATTCGGATAAACAAATGTGTGTTTTTATGAGCACAGTGCAATTGACACACTTTTATCACATCTCATGATTATACATAATCTATTTTACTAGTAATTAAAAATGCAGGAAACCCCTAAATCAGGAATTTCCTGCATATATTTATTCACTTTTAAAAGTCGTAGGCATCTTCTTTTTCCTGTGCCATTTTTTGATAAGTCTCTGACAGCAGATAGGTATTCTCAATTAGACGCTCAATTCTGAAATGGACATCCTCATTGATGATTTCTTTTCTGAAGAAATCTTTTTCTTCTATAAATAGATAATCCTGAACAATCTGTGCTTTCATGTAAGACAAAATGGGCTTCAGCTGTGTTTCAGCTATCAGAAAGTGCTTGACGGACCCGGCTGTCACAACAATACTGGCTACTTTATCTCTCAAACCATCCTGCGGCAGCAAATCAAAGACATTTTTCAGTGAGCCGGGAATGGACGCCTGGAAAATCGGTGTGCCAATAATAAGGGTGTCGGCGGCTATAATTGTTTCCGTTACCTGTTTCGTATCCCCTTTATACTCCCGGTAATCTCTTCCATCACTGAAGACCAGATCAAATTCACTCAAGTCCAGCAGGGTGATCTTTTCCTCAGGGTAATTCTTTTCAATTGTTTTTCTGACCGCTTCCATGGCCGTCCGTGTTTTGGAGCCGACTGTCGAACCGGATATGAGTACTGTAGACATAGAGTCACCTTCCTATTTCTTAGCTGTGTGCTTTTTAACTGCGGGTAGTATTTTTTCGCCGATGAGGTCAATATTCTTCATGATTTTATCAAATGGCACCCCGCCAAAATCCATCTGAGCAATATAGCGCTGATGCTTGAACTGTTCATGCTGATAGAGAATTTTTTCAATGATTTCTTCAGGACTACCGACATTCATGACGTTTTCCTTATGCTTTCCTTGGGCAAATGCTTGCTTAGGGAAGCCTCTTCCATTTGTCCGTTTCATTCCTTCATTGATATGAGGGTAGTATTCTCTGAATGCCTGCTGACTGGTGTCTGCCGCATAGAAAAAGCCGGCTGTCGCAACGGGAAATTCTTCAGAATTATGTCCCAGACTGTCAAGCGTTTCTCTGTAGGCATCAATGGGACGCTTGAATGCAGACACGGGACCACCCAGCATCGCCTGATACATAGGAACGCCCTGATAAGCTGCTTTTATGGCACTGGCCGGCGTTCCACCGACTGCACGCCAGATTGGCAGTTTGCCGGAATAAGGACGGGGCAGAATCTGCGCATCTACTAAAGGTTTTCTGAACTCGCCTTCCCAGTTGACTATTTCCTGCTGGTTAATTTTAAGCAGCAGTTCAAATTTTTCTTCAAAGAGTTCTTCATAGTCTCTTAAGTCATAGCCGAGCAGTTCAAAAAGCCCGACTCGTGATGCCCGTCCGGCGACTATTTCAGCCCGGCCTTTAGACAGCAAGTCAATCGTTGCAAAGTCTTCAAACACCCTGACCGGATCCGAGGTGCTTAAAATAGTTGATGAGCTGCTGACCTTCATTTTTTTGGTTGCCTGAGCAATGGCCGATAAAACCACCGAATGGGCCTGCGTCGTGAAATACTCCTGGTGACTTTCGCCCACACTGATTAAGTCAATGCCTGCTTCTTCTGCCAGTTTAGCCATCTCAACAATTTCTTCCAGACGCTGGTGAGCCGGGATACGCTTGTCTGTGTGCGGATTTGCTAAGTGATCCCCCAATGTGTACAAGCCAAATTCCAGTCCGTTACTTGGGTCTATTCTGTAGTCTTTAAAAGTCATCTACTCACTCTTCCTTATACTAGTTTTTGGGTTGGCTGGTTCTACTTACTCCAGTACAGATAGAGAACAAGTTTGCTGTTTACCTATCTGCGCCTGATAACCTTACTCAATTACCCAGTATACACTAGACACTAACAAAAAGTTAGTCTTTTGTTTCGAATTCGTTGCATTTTCATAATTTTATCATTAAAGCATTGAAAAGTGGAAAAGCGACGCCCGAGCGTCGCTTCCTTTTTGATTTATTCTTTGTTTGGCGCTGACTAAACTCGAAGAGGGCCAACTCAGCTGGCATGACATCAACCAGTTAGGCAGCCTGGCCTCAGGATGGTCGACTCATGGAGAAGCCAGCTCGTCAGTTGGGTAGCCTGGCCTCAGGATGGTCGACTCACGGAGAAACTACCTCGTCAGTTGGGTAGCCTGGCCTCAGGGTGGTCATCTCACGGAGAAACTACCTCGTCAGTTGGGTAGCCTGGCCTCAGGGTGGTCATCTCACGGAGAAACTACCTCGTCAGTTGGGTAGCCTCGTCTCAGACTACCCAACTCAACCATGATTTCTGTTTGAGTTGTACGTAGCATCAGAGAATTAGGTGTTTTCTGTTTAAAGAGGTTAAATATAATGCGTTCCTACTGACGATGAGGTCTTCTTATAGTGCTCTACGAGAATTCTCCGAATTCTCTTCCTTCTTATGTTTTCGCCACACCAGTCATACATCTTGGCAACTGTTACTTTGCTCTCAGGAAAAAGAAGTTTAAACTCTTCGATTTGTTTTAATGCAAGCTCAGTAACTGACATACTGTGATGACACCTTTTGCACGAAGAACTTCGCTGAGTTATTTTCATTTCATCCGAACCACATTCCCCATAAAAGAGCCCTTTCGCCATATCTCCGTATTTATATGTAGAGACTCTCCTGTTAATGGCGGCTTCTCTTTCGTGCACTTCCAGTAATTTGACTGAAAGCTGATTAGTTTTTTGGGAAAGTTGTGAAGCGTTGGAATGCAGCGAACTGAGACGATTAAAGTGACTGCTGATTTGACCCGGAAAAATAATCGGGTCTTCCGGCTGGGCACAGTAAATTGTGCAAGTTGAATCCACTAGTATAATATTCGCTTCAACAGTCATATGCATACCCCAAATCTGAAACAACTGGCGCAACAGCGATGAGCTCCTCTTCAGCTGAGTAAGGGGATTGGAAATTTCCTGACCTGCTAATGTATAAATATTGCCGCCCTTCATGACATAATCACCGGCGTAACTCTTGACCTCATACATATACACTTTGTCTGCTGTTATAATCAGAGAATCAACCTGAAATTTGTTTCCCTTTACAATAAGCTGCAGATCATGCAATACGTCCCCTTCTCCTTGAAGAGTCTTCTCAATCATTTCATCAAACTTCTTTTCACCTTCAAAACCTTTTATTCTATTTGCCTTTGACTGTTTTTGTTCAAATGACAAGGGCAGTCGTTTTTCCATAGCTTTAAAAATCAGCACCTGTAGTGGTTCTTCCCGTAACTTAACAATCTGCATCTTTCATGCTCCTTCAGTCCTATTTTCTTCTATTAGTTATATTGTCAAATCATCCTGAAAGTCACGAAATAGTCTTAGTTCTATTATTAGTATTATCTGAATGCAAAAAAACACCTCTTCAGAACGATAAATCGCTCAAAAGAGGTGCCATGTTAATGACTTATATTAAACTTAAGCTTTGTTTGAAGAACCGAATTCTCTCATTTTAGCTTTAGTTGTTTCAGTGATGTTTTCTTTACCAGGTCCGATGATTTTACGTGGATCGTAAACTTTGTCGTTGTTGGCAATGACTTCACGTGTGCGTCGAGTCCATACTTGCTGTAACTCAGTGTTAACGTTAATTTTAGTATGACCGTATTCGATTGCTTTTTCGATTTGGTGAGTTGGAATTCCTGACCCACCGTGCAGTACTAATGGAGCACCAGTCAAGTCAGAAATTTCTTTCATTTCGTCGAAGCCAAGTTTAGGCTCGCCATCGTAGTCGCCGTGAACAGAACCTAAAGCCGCTGCTAATGCATCGATTCCAGCTTCGTCTACCATACGCTTACACTCTTCTTTGTCTGCGTACATAACACCACCAACAACACCGTCTTCTTCTCCGCCGACAGTTCCGATTTCCGCTTCAACTGAAGCACCATTAGCGTGAGCGTACTCAACAACTTTTTTAGTGAAGGAAATGTTATCTTCAATCGGGTCGTGTGAGTGGTCAATCATAACTGAAGAGAATCCAGCATCAATTGCTTCTTTACATTTGTCGAAAGAAGAACCGTGGTCCAGGTGCAATGCAACAGGAACAGTAATGTCCATTTCTTCCAGTAATGCATTTACCATTGCGGAAACAACAGTGAATCCACCCATGTATTTAGCTGCTCCTTCAGAAACACCTAAGATAACTGGAGATTTTTCTTCCTGTGCTGCCTGTAAAATGGCTTGTGTCCATTCCAGGTTGTTGATGTTGAATTGCCCAACTGCATATTTTTCAGCCAAAGCTTTGTTCAACATATCTGTCATACTTACTAAACGACTCATAAATATAGCCTCCTCAAAATTTTGCGCACTTTTTAAACCGATATACGCACTCGGTCTCATCTACAATTATATACAAAACGTCACCATAAAACTAGTCATATTCATCATCTTCTGACGGAATTTGTGTTTATTTTCATAAACTTTTCATTCATCCGCCCAGTTAGCTGCTTTTGTTTTCAAGCGACTTCTCTATAAAGGCTTTAAACAAAGGCTGCGGACGGTTCGGACGCGAAATGAATTCCGGATGGAACTGACAGCCGACAAAGTAAGGGTGATCTTTCACTTCAATGATTTCCACTAAACGGTTGTCCGGTGACACACCTGAAAAGATTAGTCCTTTTTCCTCCAGCTGCTCACGGTACTCATTGTTAAATTCATAGCGGTGGCGGTGTCGTTCCTGGACCACTTCCTGATTGTCGTAGGCTGCGGCAGTCACTGTGCCTTCCTGCAACTGGCACGGGTACAGCCCCAGTCTCAACGTACCGCCCATGTCGGTGACATTTTTCTGGTCCGGCATCAAGTCAATGATATTATGCGTTACATCCGGGTTCACTTCAGCTGAACCCGCATCCTCAAGTTTGGCGACGTTTCTGGCAAATTCTACAGCCGCCAGCTGCATGCCCAGGCAGATTCCGAAGAACGGCACCTTATTTTCTCTGGCATACTGAATCGCCAGCATCTTGCCTTCCAGACCGCGTTCGCCAAAGCCTCCCGGCACCAGAACGCCATCAACGTCCTGCAGTTCTCTGACCACTTCTTCTGGAGAAAGGGTTTCAGCATTGACCCATTTGATGGCTACATCAGCATCAGCTGCATAACCGGCATGTTTCAGCGCTTCTACAACGGACAGGTAGGCATCCGGCAGTTCAACGTATTTGCCGACAATCGCAATACGCACATCTTTCTTCAAGTTGAGTACTCTTTCTTCCAGTTGCTTCCATTCTGTCATGTCTGCTTCCGGTACGTCCAGTTTCAAGTGATCGACTACAATCTGATCCAGTCCTTGTTTTTGCAGGTTCAAAGGAATGGTATAGAGGGTTTCCACATCCAGCGATTCAATGACCGCTTTGGAATCCACATCTGTAAAGAGCGCCAGCTTGTCTTTTGTATGCTGGTCAACCGGGTATTCTGAGCGGACAATCAGGACATTCGGCTGAATCCCCAAACTGCGGAGTTCCTTAACGCTGTGTTGAGTCGGTTTGGTTTTCATTTCGCCGGCTGCTTTCAGATAAGGAATCAACGTTGTATGCAGATACATCACGTTATCCGCACCAACGTCACTCTTCATTTGGCGCAGGGCTTCTAGAAACGGCAGAGATTCAATATCCCCAACTGTTCCGCCGACTTCTGTAATGACGACATCCGAATCTGTTGTCTGAGCGGCCCGTCTGATTTTTTTCTTGATTTCGTCTGTAATGTGCGGGATGACTTGAACGGTTGCACCTAAATAATCCCCGCGGCGTTCTTTGTTGATGACTTCCGAGTAGACTTTTCCGGTCGTGACGTTGGAAAACT
This sequence comes from Alkalibacterium psychrotolerans, assembly GCF_054784355.1. Classification (NCBI taxonomy): domain Bacteria; kingdom Bacillati; phylum Bacillota; class Bacilli; order Lactobacillales; family Carnobacteriaceae; genus Alkalibacterium; species Alkalibacterium psychrotolerans. The sequence continues at coordinate 18,012 of NZ_BAAGPH010000035.1, forward strand.
GATTCAAGTTAATATCAATGAAACGCTCGTAGTGGCCTAAGTCCAAGTCTGTTTCTGCCCCGTCGTCCGTCACAAATACTTCTCCGTGCTGATACGGACTCATTGTTCCCGGGTCCACGTTAATATACGGATCAAACTTCTGGATCGTTACTTTCAAACCTCTGTTCTTCAGCAGTCGTCCAAGCGAAGCGGCAGCAATCCCTTTTCCGATTGATGATACAACGCCACCTGTTACAAATATATACTTTGTCATTTTATGTCCCTCCACTTTTTATTATGGGAAAACAGTCTGCTCATAAAACAGAAAACTCCCTATTCTAAATCAATAGAATAGGGAGCGTATTGGTTGTTTACTCTGCTTCTGACCCTCTCGCCTGATAAAAATCGACGTAGGGTGCCCAATGAATAGTTTAAAGATTCCCATCTCGCTAGTCAAGAAAAAATCACTGAAAAAAACAATTGTTTTAATTCCTGTTTCAACTTCCCGCTCTTGAAGGATTCACTTTTATAGGCTGATTGGCTACCTAAACTAAAACCATGCCAGCATTCGTTAATTGACCTAGCCTTTCTGATATTAAGTAGGAGTCGTTGGATCATTTTAAGTGAGTTGTATGAAATCGAGCACATTAGATACAACCCGTTCGACAACTACCGTTCACTTGTATTTAGAATGGTTTTCTAGATACAACTCATGATTCAAAAATTTGGTCAGTTGTATTCTGAACTCCTGTCTGTATACAACTGGGGCTTTTTTGAATTGGCGGGTTTTATCCTGCAGCGCTTTCTAAATACAACTCGATTGAAAGGATAATTTTACTTGTAGCAAAAACCTATTATTTAATACAACTCATTCGTTTTCAGGTCAATCAGTGGTATCCAGCTGGAGCAGGAGTACAGTAATAAACTAAATAACTGATGAGACTGACCACATTCCTAACTTAATACCCCTCTAAAAGCTTTTCAAGAGGGAACACACACGATTCACCTCGTGTGTGGACCACTTTAACGATTTAACTAAAAAAAGAAGCGTCCAGGACGCTTCTTTCATCTATTTAATCACTAAAGGATTACTCTTCTTCCTCTTCGTCTTCCTCAAGCACTTCTTCATCGTCCACAATGTTCAGGCCTTTCAGCTCTTCGCTGTCTTCTTCTTCGTCGCCCAAATCCTCTAGGTCGTCTTTATATTCGCCTAAATCTTCTTCGTCATCATCGTCTACCATGACCCCGTGCTCATCGACTTCGACGCGGTCTCCGTAAGTGACTACTTCTTCTTCCTCATCTTCTTCAAGCTCTTCTTCGTCAGCTTCTTCATCTTCATACGCATCGAAACCTTTGTGTTTCTTACGACGTGGTCTTTCGTCTTCTTCGTCGTTGTCATGCGTAATTTCCTCATCAATAGAGTCAATCGGGTACCAGGCACGTAGTCCCCATCGGTTGTCTCCTAGAGAAATGAAGCGCCCGTTGACGTTCAAGTCAGTATAGAACTGAATCATTTCCTGTTCCAGTACGTCATCTTCCAATTCAAGATAATCCGCTACTTCTGCCAGTAAATCATTAAACTCCATTACTTGTCCGGTTGTTTCAAGAATTGCTTGAGCCACATCCACCATAGCCAGCTCATTTTTTTCCTGTCCTTTAAACTGATTTAATTCCACGACATTTACGTCCTTTCCATCATAGCGTTCACTTTTTCTTTACTTAACCAATTTATACTACATGATTACGTTGTAAAACGCAACCGTATCTGATAATCCCCTAATTTCTGCTGATTGACATGGAGGGCATAGTTTACCTTTACCCGTCCTGCGAAGGGCCGATCATAATAACTCACGCGCAAGTCCTCCGTTGTGACTTCCAGTGGCATGATTCCTGCAGGTGTTTTATAGTTCGCAAGGGTAACTTCCTCGCTGTCAAAAACCAGTCGCATCGTCTGATCGCCCTTTCGTATCAGCTGAACCACACCATCCGGGTTAATCTTCACCGTTACAGGTACCGTTCCTTCTTGATGCGTTTCCTCAAATCGAATATAGTAGCTGTTGTTGATATAGACAATTCGGCCGTTTTCTTCAAATGAGTGATGGTGCGTTTCACCATTCTGGACATAAGACGTCTCCATTTTCACTTCAGCCGGCAAGCCGTTCTTCAGTTCCTTCGAAGGCATACTTGCTGCTCCTTCCTTTACTTATCTTTCTGTTTACTCTCCCGTTCAGTTTATCATAAATCCAGCGGTTCGTCTCTTTCAATCTTTTTTCCTACCCCTAATTCTACTGATTTTTGGTATACTTAACACCATACTAATTAGATGATATAAAGGACGGACACGAATGACAGCTTCTCTGGATTTTTTAACGCACTATAAACAGCCTTATTATCTTTACGATAACCTGCCCGACAGATACACTGACCATCCCTATGCCCCCTTTGCGCTGACGGATGCCTTTATCAAAGAGGCCGGTGAAACCACTCACCCCATATTGCACTTCTGGCAGACTGAGCCCGTGGTCGTTTTGGGCATGATGGACACTAAACTGCCTTTCTTGAAGGATGCTCTTTCACTCTTCAGTGATTTTTCCTACAGCTACTTGGTTCGCAATTCAGGCGGACTGGCTGTTGTCGGAGACGAGGGCATTCTCAACTTTTCCATTATCTTTCCAGAAGAAGACAGTCGTCTGGAAATCGATGAGGCTTACTCGCGCATGCATCGACTCATTCAGGCTGCCTTTTCGGATAGGACAGAGCCCATCGATGCTTTCGAAGTGAGCGATTCCTACTGTCCCGGTGCCTTTGACTTGAGCATCCAAGGCAAAAAAATTGCGGGAACGGCACAGAGACGCATACGCGGCGGTATTGCCATTATGATTTACTTAAGTGTGAACGGCAATCAGCAGCAGCGGGCTGAAATGATTCGGTCCTTTTACCAAAAAGGCCTTAAGGATACCGAAACCCAGTGGACCTTTCCCGATGTCAATCCTGACTCTATGACTACCCTGGAAGACGCCTTCAATATGCCCCTTTCTGTTGACGATGTAAAAGGCAGACTGGCTGAGGTACTGAAAACAGCGGGTGTTTCTGTTCTCACTGGTGAATTGACATCGACGATGCAGTCTTTTTATGAAGAGGGTCTGGACAAGATGAAAAAAAGAAACGAGAAACTTTTACCGTAATTACACTTCCCCATTGTGCTGATGGGCTATGAAAGGAGCGCTTTTTGCCTTGATATCAGCTCCTCCTTTTTATCAGGGAGGTCAGGCAGAAAGCAGTCAAGATGAGTATTGATTCCTATGAAAAATTGGATCGCCTGCCGATTGAAAAAGTATTCAAGGATCCGGTCCATGATTACATTCACGTACGCCATACGCTTATACTGGATTTAATTGATACAAAAGAATTTCAGCGGCTCCGACGCATCAAACAGCTCGGCACATCCCAGTTCACTTTCCATGGTGCGGAGCATTCCCGTTTCTCTCATTCGCTGGGCGTGTACGAACTGACGCGTCGAATTGTGGATATGTTTGAGCGCAATTATCCGGATGAATGGGACTGCAGCATGCGACTGGTCACTTTGTGTGCGGCTCTTCTGCATGATGTCGGTCACGGTCCATTTTCCCATACGTTCGAGAAGATATTTGAAACGGATCACGAAAAAATCACAACGGATATCATTCTTTCCGAAGAAACAGAAATAAACGCCGTGCTCAGACGGGTCTCTCACGACTTTCCTAATCAGGTCGCCAGCGTCATTACAAAAGAGCACCCGAACCCGCAGGTCGTTCAGCTGATTTCGAGTCAGATTGATGCCGACCGCATGGACTACCTTCAACGAGATGCCTTTTTTACCGGAGCCACGTACGGTGCCTTTGATTTATCTAGAATCCTGCGGGTGATTCGTCCGTATAAAGATGGCATTGCCTTTCAGTACCAGGGGATGCATGCCGTGGAAGATTACATTGTCAGCCGCTTTCAGATGTATATGCAGGTCTACTTCCACCCGGCTTCCCGCGGAATGGAAGTGACGCTGGACCGTCTGCTTTTCCGGGCCAAACAGCTCTTTAAAGACGATACCCTTTACCCGTCCTTTGAACTTCTCGAGCCATTCTTTAAGGAAGACGCCGAACTGGACGACTACTTGAAGCTGGATGACGGCGTGCTTCAAACGGCTATTATCCTCTGGACCGAAAGTAAAGATGCCTATTTGAGCGAATTGTCCAAAATGTTTCTGAACCGTAAGCCCCTGAAATCTATTACCTATAAAAAAGATCAGGATGAGGAAATTGTTGAAAAACTGCGTGACATTGTAGGCAGTCTCAATTATGATAAGGAATTGTTCACTATGACAAACAGCAGCTCCGATTTGCCTTACGACTATAAGCTGAAAAACAAGACACCAATCCGCTTGATGCATTCCGATGGATCCTTGATTGAGTTAAGCACGGCAAGCCCGATAGTCAAAACGCTCAGCGGCAGTCTGCATGGTGATCATCGCCTGTTTGTTCCAAAAGAATTTCTTGAAGAACACGCCCAGGCCATCAACATGTTTCAGGAAGAGTACGATGCCTTTAAACGGTACATTTTAAACGGCGCCATCATTCACCCTGAAGATTAATAGAAGGAGATTGAACATGACAGTTGAATTAATTGCAATCGATTTAGATGGAACACTCTTGAACCCGGACCACAAAATCAGTCCTGCGGTAAAAGATGCCTTGCATAAAGCGAAGGAAAAAGGAATTAAAATAGTTATCTGTACAGGACGTCCCTTCCCCGGTGCAACAGCTTTCCTGGAAGAACTTGGCCTGGAAGACGATGATGATTATGTCATCACCTATAATGGTGGCCTGGTGCAAGAAGTCAAAAACGGCGAGATTGTCGTCCAGCATATGATGAACCATTCGGATTATGTTGTTCTTCAGGAAGCCGCAGAAAAAGCTGGATCTCACTTCCATGCGATTCATAACGAAGGCATTTTCACGCCAAATAGAGACATCAGTGCCTATTCCATACGGGAAGCCTACCTGATTGGACTGCCGCTATTTTACCGTCGTCCGGACGAAATGAATATCAGTACCCAGTACAACAAGATGATGATGATTGACGACGAACCTGTTCTGGAAGCGGCTATTGCCCGTCTGCCTAAAGAACTGTGGGACCGCTACACTATTTTACGCAGCGAACCTTTTTTCCTGGAACTATTGAATAAGAAAGCCAGCAAGGGAACTGCAGTCAAGGAACTGTCTGAACTGCTCTCCATCCCCCGTGAAGCCGTCATGACTTTAGGTGACGGTGGAAACGACATCGACATGATTGAATGGGCCGGCATCGGTGTAGCCATGGAAAATGCGACAGATAAAGTCAAGGCCGTGGCCGACCACATTACCGCATCAAATGCTGAAGACGGTGTGGCAAAAGCCCTTGAAAAGTTTGCCCTGTAGACTTTTTTGTTAACTAAATAAGATATATTTTCTGTAGAAAGGCTATCATTTAGCCTTTCTTTTTTTTAGTGCTATACTGAAAATAGACTATATAAAAGGAGAGCGATACGCATGCCAGACAAAGTTGTTTATACTACTGCCGCAGTCAATACAGGTGCCCGTGAAGGAGAAAGTCATTCACCCGACCGTTCAGTTGAAATGAACATTGATACGCCTAAAGAAATGGGTGGAGGTGGAAATGGTACAAATCCGGAGCAGCTTTTTGCTTTAGGCTACAGTGCCTGCTTCCATGCCGCTCTTGATCATTACAAAAAAGAAGCCGGCATTGAAAACGACTCGCAGGTTACCTTGACCGTTCATCTGCTTAAAGACCCGTCAGACAATGGTTTTAAATTAAGCGTGGAAATTGAAGTCGGCATGAAAGACATGTCCGAAGAAAAAACGCAGGAATTTGCAGACAAAGCGCATGCTTTCTGCCCGTATTCCAAAGCTACTCAAGGCAACATTGAAGCGACCGTTAAAGCTGTCCCATATGTAGACGGCAAATAATAGATACTAATAATGTAATGAACAGGCCTCCTGTTCATTCAGTTGAATAGAAGCGGAAACCCCATTGATTCTGATGGTGGTTTCCGCTTTTTTATGTGGTGTGTGCCTGGTTTGGCAAACTCAAAGTGCCCAAGCGTGTGAGTTTGCCGAAGTGACTACTGGTTGAGTATACTCAGCTTGTTTTTGTACTCGAGAATGCCGAAGTCGCCTCTCTTTAGGTAAACTCAGTGCCTACTTTTTACTGACTCTGCTGAACTTTGGCTCACTTCGTCAAACTCACTTGCCGTTTATGATTCAGTTTGCTGAACATGTGTCATCTTCGGTAAACTCACTCTTAAATTCTGTTTCACTTTACTCAACCCTCTGCTTCTTTGGCAGACTCTACCGTCCATCCTTCATCACTTTACCGAATAGCTCGCCTCTTCAGCAGACTCATAACAATTCCCACCTCCACTTTACCGAATACCCGCCACAACTATCCTGCAAATTTCTTTTTTAACACAGATGCGCTTTCCAAACCTTTTAGCTGAAGCGTTTTGCAAGCTCCTCACTAATTTACACTCTGAGTACCAAGCAAAAAGGACTCTGTTTCCGAGCGCGTTCCCCTTGACGAGACGAATGTTTGTTCCTATAATTAAAACAAACATATATTCCCATTAAGGAGAACACATCATGCTGCAAATAATGGATTACTCAAATGAACCTTACAGAGATATCTTGTGTATCGATGTGAAATCTTTTTTCGCTTCAGTTGAGGCTGTCGAGAGAAAAGAGCATCCCCTGAAGGCGAAGGTAGCAGTTGTCAGTAAGCCGGATAACAACGGCGGGCTCGTGCTTGCGGCCTCTCCTTTAGTGAAAAAATTGTACGGCGTGCGCACAGGCACCCGTGTGTATGAAATACCCAAAGACGCTAAAATTGACGTAGTGGAACCCCGAATGGCCCTATACTTAGAAAAAAATCTGGATATTGTTAATATATTCAAGCGCTTCGTGGCAGAGGAAGACCTGCATGTCTACAGCATTGATGAGTCCTTTCTCGATGTCACCCACTCTCACCGCTTGTTTGGCAGTACCGAAGATATTGCCAGACATATACAGTACCTAGTCTGGAAGGAGATGAACCTGGTCGTCACGGTCGGCATTGGCGACAATCCGCTTCTGGCCAAACTGGCTCTCGATCACGCAGCCAAACATGATCAGCAGAACAATTTCATAGCCGCCTGGCACTACGAAGATGTGCAGGACACAGTCTGGAAAATTGCTCCGATGAAAGACTTCTGGGGAATCGGATCCCGGACAGAAAAACACCTTCAGAATATGGGAATCCGTTCCATTCACGACCTCTCGCAGACGGACATAAAAAAACTGAAAAAACGGTTCGGCGTCATCGGCGAGCAACTCTTCTTTCATTCACACGGTATAGACCGTACCCGCCTGTCTGAAACCTTTGTCCCTAAGGCAACCTCTTTCAGCAAGAATCAGATTTTGAATCGGGACTACACTCAAAAACACGAGGTGGAAATTGTTATCCGTGAAATGGCTGAAGAGAATGCCACACGGCTTCGCCGGCACTATCTGACGACCGGTCTGGTCAAACTCAGTATTGGTTTTTCAAAAGATATTGACGAACGCGGCTTCAGCCACCAGTTGCCTATTGAAACAACAGATTCTTCCAAGAAGATTATCGAAGGCCTACTTATTCTGTTCAACCGGCACTACAAACCCGTTCCGATTCGTGTAGTCAATGTCACCTTTGGAAAAATAGAACCGAAATCGGCCTTGCAGCTTTCTCTGTTCGAATCGGCCGAGACCCTTATTAATCAGGAAGACCTTGACCGGACCATCGATTCCATACGCCACAAGTTCGGCTATACGTCTCTTCTCCATGCCAGCAGCCTGGCAAACGGAGGAATGGCACTGTACCGGTCTAAACTGCTCGGCGGGCATCGTTCCGGAAAAGAAAAATAGGGAACTGGACAAAACCTGTATACATAATTTATTAATAAAGGAGGAGAGTTGAGATGGCACAGGAAGTCATTAAACTATCCCCAGATGCACTGGGGTACAAAGACCGGGGCAAGATGAAATGGATGGGTATGATGCTGTCGGATCACGCCGAAGCCTTGAAAAAGCAGAAAAACAGCACAAAAACTGCCCTTATTCTCCCAAAAGAAAAACTGTCTGACGAGGAAGTCAGCACATTTCTTTACAAAAGCTATACCCTGAAAAAACCAATCGCTCTTCAGCTGGATATAGTAAAAGACGGCCAGTATCTGCCGGATATTGAAGGCATCATAGCAGGAGTAAAAGAAGATTGTATTTATTTGAAGCGCCGCAACCAGTCCCTCACTAAACTGAAGCTCGAAGATATCAGGCACGTGGAGTGGATACAGTCTGTCGAATGGTATGCAAAATACCAGCGCCAGTCTTCTCCTGACTAATCTTTCATTAATATAAATACAAAAACACCCCGGACAAAGAGGAAGATACACGCTTCACTCTAGTCCGGGGTGTTCACTTTTTCAGCCTGTTAGTGTCTGGCCGTAGAATATTTCATATAGACTCTTCTTAACTGTTTGTTGTTGGCAATAAATCGAACCGTAAATACGCGGACAACTATCGTCACGGCATTCTGAATCAGTCTTGGCGGAAGTAAAACCGCAATCGGATTCTGCGTTAATATTCTGAGCCACAATGTATTTAACGTCAAGTGGATAAACAAGGCAATAACAACTTCAGCCATAATCACGCGTTTTGTGGAGACCTCTCGCTTATGGAGAAACAGACCATAAATTAAACCTGTCAGAAAGGCCGAAAGCGTGAAGCCAGGGAAGAAACCACCCACGCCGCCTCTCACAATGAAGCCTAGAACATCTGCTAAAACAGCTGCCACACCGGCTACCCACGGACCGAAAAGGAGCCCAATTAGAGCAGTTGGCAGAAACGCAAAGGTAATCCGTACAATAGGGGTAGTAATACCGACATATCCCAGTGTAATATTCATTGCAATGAGGAGGCCGATAATAGCAATCCCTCTTGTGTGATTGCCGAGCTGCCATTCAGACAGTTTCACGGCCCGGTAAATCAGAAGCCAGGCATACATGAGGAAAGAAATGGCATAAATCACACCGTTTCCTTCGTAAATGGCCTGAACTTGAAGAATTTCATTCTGTAAAAACAGGATATAAGAAGCTCCAGTAATCAGTAAGCCCAGAAGCAGGCTGATTAGGGTGCTTTCATCCCTCAGCTTTTTCAGCACGAAAGCGCCTAATGAAAACAGGACACCGGTAAACAGGAACAAAAACAGACTGTCGGCTAAAACAAGCTGCCAGCTGTCGTACTGACCTAAAAAGTAGGCCATGCCGGTTGTACCGGTTTGAGTCCTGAGGTACGGTACTGCAAAGGACAGAAACACTGGGGCCAGCACACCCACAATAATATAATGTAAAAATCTGTTCTGACGACTGTCAGTAAAGGGTGTTGATGTCATAATCGAAGATCTCCTTTAATTTTAAATTCTTTTCCAAGTCGTGAGACCAGAAAAGGGCATTCAACTGAGTACGGTAGCCCCAGTAAAATTAAAGAGTCCTCGCTAAAAAACAGCTATGTTTTAAAGCGGATGCAGAGAAAAATCGCAAAACCACCGTTTTTTCGTCTGGAGGCAACATCCCATCCATCCAGCACTTAACGTTTTTCTCTTACTCTTATTTTCCATCTTTATTATATGTGAGTTGCCTCAGGTTCACAAGCCACCCTCACAATATTTCTTTGTTCAATTCTGCTTTCTGCATCCCCTCTTCTGTGATGAGAAAATCGACCGGAACATCATGAGGTTCAATCGGGAAAGACTCCACAATCTGGTTCGAATGCAGCAGAGAGACTGTCGGCTTATTGAAATCTTTCAGGAATCGGTCAAAAAAACCGCCGCCGAAACCAATACGGTAACCCGCAGCTGTAAACACAAGCCCAGGAACAATCAGCAGCTCAATGGTCTCTGTCTCACAGCGAACCGTTTTATCCGTCCGCGGTTCCTCAATGCCAAAATAGCCTTTTTCAAGCTGATCAAAAGAGGTCAGGTCGTAAAAATGCAGAACCCGGTCACTGTGAATCGATTTAGGTACACACACTCTTTTTCCTTCACTCCATGCCTTTTTAATAACAGGCCGGGTATCCCATTCGCCTTCCCCGGACACCGTCAAAGCAATGCACTGCGCTTCCTGCCATAACAGCGAGTTAAAAAGGTGATTATGCATCTTTTTTTCAACACGGGAACGCTCCAATCGTCCGATTTTATCCAGCGAAAGCATCATGCTCTTTCGCATTGTTTCTTTACTCATTAAGCTTCCTCCCCGCTCTATTACGTACGCTGATTCCAGGCAGCCTGTGCAACCTGTTCGGCCAGTATAGCCGTTGTAATGGACCCTACGCCACCGGGAACCGGCGTTACTGCAGCTGCTTTTTCAAACACTTCATCGTATTTGACGTCGCCGACAGCTTTTCCATCTTTGTAGCCGAAGCCGACATCAATAACAACGGCTCCTTCTTTTATATGGTCGGCGGTCACCAGCTCCACTACACCGGTAGCTGAAATGACAATATCCGCCTGTCGGGTATACATTTTCGTGTCTTTTGTTTTCACATGAACATTCGCTACTGTGGCCTCTTCATTCAAAAGCATGATGGACAGAGGTTTGCCGACCACCGGACTGCTTCCGATGACACAGACATCTTTTCCTTCCACATCAATATCATAGAAATCCAGCAATGCCATAACCGCTTTGGGAGTACTCGGAGCAAGGTTTGTCTGATCGTTTTCGACTACTCGTCCCAGATTTTCCGGCGTCAGGCCGTCAATATCTTTAGACGGATCGAGACAGCGGGCAATATCATTGCGCGATAGCGAGTCAGGAAGGGGCTGCATCACAAGGATACCGTGAATATTAGCGTTTCTGTTCAAGTCTTCAATAGCCTTAAGGACCTCTTCCGCCTGCGCCTCTTTATCGAACATCACCGATTCCACTGCAACACCTGCACGGTTCATTGTTTTAACAGCGGCGTTTTCATAAGAGATAGACGACGGGTCTTCTCCAACCCTTACAATCACTAGCGTCGGTTGACAGTCAATTTTTTTCAGATCCTCGATGGTTTTCTCCGTCCGCTCCAAAAGTGCTTTGGCTACCGGTCTGCCTTTTAATTCTTTTGTCATAGTGTGCCTCCTCAACTACAAATCAGTCAGCGAACAAAACGGGCAGTACGGCAATCAGCACGTACTGCCCGCTCATTCACCTGAATTAGTCTGCCCATTCATTCGTCATTAAAAAGTAATGAATCTGCTCATATAAACGGCTGATGCGCTCCTTGCCTGACAGCAGCTGCTCTTGAGCTTGTTCTTCCAGTTCAAAGCGCGCCTTTTCATCAGAAAGCAGTTTTGTATTGATGGTTACATTCAATACCGCCGTTTCCAGAACCGTACTCATGAAGAGTACAGCCACCATCAAATCATTGACGATGGTTCCCTTCATCTTCATTTCTGTCAGTTCTTCAATCAGATCCAGCAGGTCGTGACTTTTCTCGAGCATGATTAACGGCGGTTTGGCCGCCCCTTTTATTGCTTTCTCAACAGCTTCATTTCGTTCGCGCTTTTCTTCTTCCGTATCCTTCGGCAGCTTATAGGCTTTTAGAACAGGCTCAAAAGCTACAGCATCTTCCTTGGCCAGCTGCTCAAAAGTCTGTCTGAGGGCATGGGCTTTCTCCAGCGCCTCTTCTATTGTTTCTTTGTATTCAGCGTACTTTTTCTTATCTTTTTGAATGTCAGCTACCATACGAATCAAGGCGGCACTCATGGAGCCGATATAGGCCGTTGCACTACCTCCGCCGGGCGTGCCTTCTTTCTTGCCCAATTCTGTCAGGTATCCTTCAATAGTTAATTCGTTCATTGTTGTCCTCCTTAGAACAGGCCGGAGATTTTACCTTCGTTGTTCACATCAACCTGGACCGCGGAAGGTACTTTCGGCAAGCCTGGCATACGCATGATATTTCCGGTCAGGACAACGATAAAGCCTGCGCCGGCTGAAACCGTTAAATCTCTGATGTTGACGCTGAAGCCTTCCGGACGTCCAAGAGCAGTTGCATTATCGGATAACGAATACTGTGTCTTCGCCATACAGATAGGCAGATCTCCGTACCCCAGTCTCTCCAGACGCTTAGCCATATTTTTAGCTTTTTTAGTCCACTCTGTTCCATTTCCACCATAAACGTTTTGGACAATTTTATCTACTTTTTCTTCAATTGAATCACTCAGCTCATAAGCGTAGGTCAAGCTGGAGTCGTCTTCAGTCAATTTAACCACTTCTTCAGCGAGCTCCACTCCGCCTTCTCCACCTTTTGCCCAGACATCTGACTGAACAACCTTACTACCTGTGTCTTCTATCGCACGTTTGAGTACAGCCAGTTCTTCCTCTGTGTCTCCAGGGAAGGCATTAATGGCTACCACTGCTGGAAGTGAAAAAGTATTCTGTACATTTTCAATATGCTTAAGCAAATTAGGCAGGCCTTTTCTCAGCGCTTCAGTGTTTTCTTCAGCCAGTTCCGTTTTCTTGACACCGCCATGCATTTTCAAAGCACGAATGGTCGCTACAATCACAACAGCATCGGGGTTGAGTCCGCCTATACGGCACTTAATATCAATAAATTTCTCAGCACCCAGATCCGCTCCAAAGCCGGCTTCTGTCACTACATAATCAGCATGAGCCAGCGCCATTTTTGTCGCAAGCAGGCTGTTACAGCCATGGGCAATATTAGCAAATGGGCCACCGTGAATGAAGACAGGCGTTTTTTCAAGCGTTTGAACAAGATTCGGTTTCAGGGCATCTTTCAACAGGGCAGATACAGCTCCCTCAGCTTTTAACTCCCCTAATCTGACCGGTTCATTGTCATACGTATAGCCTACGAGACAATCTTTCAGCTTGGTCTTCATTTCATCCATATTATTGGACAAGCACAGTACAGCCATAATTTCAGAAGCCACGGTGATATCGAAGCCGTCTTCTCTAGGCATACCATTAGTACGGGCACCAATACCACTGACAATTGCGCGCAGTTGACGGTCGTTCATGTCAATAGCCCGTCTCCAGGTAACCCGTCTTGGATCGATATTCAGTTCGTTCCCCTGATAAATATGATTGTCAACCATTGCTGCAACAAGGTTGTTCGCTGCGCCTATGGCATGAATATCACCAGTGAAATGCAGGTTGATATCTTCCATCGGTACAACTTGAGCATAGCCTCCTCCAGCTGCGCCCCCTTTAACGCCAAATACTGGGCCAAGAGAAGGTTCACGCAAAGCAATCGCTGTTTTTTTGCCGATTTTCTGCAAGGCATCTCCCAGTCCGACAGATGTCGTCGTCTTGCCTTCTCCGGCGGGAGTCGGGTTAATGGCAGTAACTAGAATCAGTTTGCCGTTTTTGCCTTGGTGGTTATGTAAGGCACTGTAGTCTACTTTAGCTTTATATTTTCCATAATGCTCCAGAGAATCACCGTCAATGCCTAATTTCTGAGCAATCTCTTCAATTGGAACCATCTTCGTTGCCTGTGCTATTTCAATATCGCTTTTTACCATGTGTACCCCTCCTGATTGTTTGATTTGCAGTGTCCAAGATTTGGACAGTTCCGGCGATGTAAGTGTTTACATTACCGGATTGGCTGTTACTTTTTCAGTATAACATAGAGTTGAAAGTTGCCTACCCCCAAAAGTAAATTCTATTCATTTTCTTCTTTTCATAAAAAATCTGTTTACTTTCTCCTACTTTAATGAGAAACAATCGACATTTATACTTAAATTTCGTATCATTAGACTATAATCACTAAGAAGGAGGGAGTCATTTGAAAATTTTAGACCGTGCAGCACTTACTTTACTTATTATAGGTGGCATACATTTATTACTCATCGGTTTATTCGGATTCAATATTGTCGAAACCGTTCTGGGCAGTCCTGATGACTGGGGCGTCCGTATTGTCTATATCCTCATCGGATTGAGCGCGCTCTGGTGCTTCAAGTATTATTCCTTTACCCCAAGAGGCGGCAGCCGATTACGAGACAGATAACTTAGAAAAGCTAAACAAGTCCGCATTGACACCTTCAAAAAAATAGAGTTTGTGGCCCCGAATTGCTGAGGCTCTAGCATTTTAATGCGTAGAGAAACAGTATGCGTAAGAAGAGCATACTGCGCAATTGCTAATAGACTTGCTGCTTTAGCAGCTTAGTCATTTAGTATGCGTCAGCTGTCCAAACCTCTTTTTTCGAACGGTGTCAGACTGGTTTAGCTAGACAATAGAAAAGCTTATCCCTTTTGAACCGCTACTTGGACTTCAGTTCCTGAGTAGCCCGTTCAATTGAGATAAGCTTTTTTTATGCCTTTAAACAGGATCAGCTAGTTGCTTATACTTCAACCGGCTGACTGAACAAGTCGGACAATTCCGTATACTCATAGCCAAGATCCATAGCTATCGCTCTGTTTGTCACTTTTCCTTTATAGACGTTCATGCCTGCTGCCAGTCCCTCGTCTTTTTTCATAGCCTCTTCCACTCCCAAATCAGCAAGTTTCAGGGCATACAGCATCGTGTCGTTAGTCAAGGCAATCGTTGATGTTTTCGGAACAGCTCCTGGAATATTGGCCACGCCATAGTGGAGCACACCATGCTTGACCACCGTTGGTTCGTCATGTGTGGTCGCTTCATTCAGCGTCTCGAAGTTTCCACCCTGGTCAATGGCAATATCAACGACAACAGAACCTTTTCTCATAGACTTCACCATGTCTTCGGTGACCAGCTTCGGCGCCTTGCGGCCGGGAATAAGGACACCACCAATAACCAAATCAGATTCTGCAACAGCTTTCGCAATGTTGGCAGGCGTCGACATCAGTGTCTGGACATTATTGCCGAACATTTGAATCAGTTCACGCATGCGCTCAGTGCTCAGTTCAATAATATTAACTTTCGCCCGCATGCCGATAGCCATTCGAGCGGCATTTTCTCCAACGACACCGCCGCCGAGAATGGTTACCGTTCCACTGCTTACACCCGGTACGCCTCCAAGTAAGACACCGGATCCCCCTGATTTCTTCTCCAGATGGTGCGCGCCAATTTGAACGGACATCCGTCCCGCTACTTCACTCATAGGTGTGAGAAGCGGCAACTTGCCCTTTTTCTCAACTGTTTCGTAGCTGATGGCCGTCACTTCACTGTCAATTAATGCCTGCGCCAGTTTTGGAACTGCTGAAAGATGCAGATAGGTAAACAGAATCAGTCCTTTTCTAAACTGACGGTACTCTTCTTCCAGTGGTTCTTTAACTTTCATAATCATCTCGGCTTGAGCCCACACATCATCAGCTGAGTTCAGTATTTCAGCTCCGCCTCTGCTGTATTCATCGTCTTCAAATCCGCTGCCTTCACCAGCCTGCGACTCAATTAACACACGGTGGCCGTTGTTTACGAGTCGTTCTGCATTGCTTGGAGTAAGTGCCACACGAAATTCGTTGTTCTTGATTTCTTTAGGTACGCCAATAATCATAATAGTTAACTCCTCATTTCTCTATAAAATAAAGTAGGTTAAACTCAATAATAGACCAATAATAATTAATAACAGGCCGCCGAATTTATGCATCAGCGGAAACCATTCAGGCAGTTGAGCCGATTGGTTATTTCGATCTTTCCCTGTTCCTTTTTTATGCGAATACTTGAAGGTAATGTACCCGTAAAGTATCATTGCAATTCCAATAATCAGCAGCATTCTGTCACCTCTCTAAAAATGGAGCGTGTCTCTGTCCTGACCTCTTGACACCTCACGCCAACTGTAAAAGCCGGCATCGAGCCCTCTAAGCAGAACTTCTGCTGAGCCAATGTTGGTTGCCAGTGGAATTTCGTATACATCACACAGCCTGAGCAGTGCAGAAATATCCGGCTCATGTGCCTGAGCAGTCAGCGGATCCCGAATAAAAATAACCAGATCCATCTTGTTGTCGGATATATACGCACCAATCTGCTGATCACCTCCAAGCGGACCCGATTTGAAGCGATGTATATCTAAGCCTGTTTCTTCAGCAATGCGCTTTCCCGTTGTGCCCGTCGCAAACAAATCGTGTTTTTCCAGAATTTCAGTATACGACTGAGCAATTTTCACGATATCATCTTTCTTTTTATCGTGTGCAATCAGTGCAATGTTCATTCCCTTACCCCTCCGTTTCGAGTTATTTTTTTCATCATAACATAAAAAAAATAAATATATAGCAAAAAGTTTGCAAATAAGAAAACGGTTACAAAACGTATCGCTTGCTCCTGTTTTTTCTTATGGTTACACTATAATTAGATGAGAAAATAAGGAGGAGTTAAAACAATGAGCAAGAAGATTGCTGTAGTAATGACAGACCTATTTGAAGATGTCGAATTCACTTCACCTAAAGAAGAACTCGAAAAAGCAGGACATGTGTTGACAACGATTGGATTTGAAGCCGGTGAAACAGTCACAGGTAAAAAAGAGGATACAAAGGTAACGATTGACAAGGGAATTGGAGACGTTTCACCAGAAGATTTTGATGCTCTCCTCATTCCGGGTGGTTATTCTCCAGACAAGTTGCGTAAGGATGAACGCTTCCTGGACTTTACCCGTTACTTTTCAACTAACAAGAAGCCGATTTTTACAATTTGCCATGGCCCTCAGCTGCTGATTAATGCTGAAGTTCTGAAAGGAAAAGACATCACTTCCGTTTCCCAAGTCGCTATCGATTTGAAAAATGCGGGTGCTAATTTCCATGACAAGGAAGTCGTCATAGATGAGTCCGGTCTGATTTCAAGCCGTACCCCGGATGACCTGCCGGCATTCAATCATGCCATGCTCGATGCACTTGGTGAGTAAATTTTCATTTTTATATGATAAATGCTTAGCGAACTTTAAGGATTTACACGAGCGAATTTGATAAACTATCAATGTGGAAATAAAGTACACGTTTCTTTTCTCCCCAAAAAGAATAGCAGGTGGATCCCCCGAAAAATCTGCTTATTCTTTGAAAAGATAAACTATTTGAGACCGTTATTCATTCTCCCCGAATTGAATGGTCTACTCTCAAATGACAGTAAGACAATTCGTCTTATCCCCTAACCACCTTTTCTAGAGGAAAAGGTGGTTTTTTGTCGCCCGTCTCAAGAAAGCCCAGTAAATAAAATCATGAATTTATCTTTAAAAATTCATATTAAATTCAAATCTCAACCGTATACTTTAATCATACCCACAACAACCAACTTATTTTTGGTTACCTGCACTCCTCCAAGTGTCAGGTCACCACTCCTTTTTTGCCACCTGCGGCGTTGTCTGCAGGTGGTTTTTTGTATCATAAGCGTCTTAAAAGTACAATATTGTTTTTATTATTACATAACGATTCTATGATAGCTCCACTACTGTCCAACACGCAAACCCCTTCAACCATAGTCTTTCCAAGCTCTTTCATCCTTGATCCCCACCCTTAGTCCTTTTACAATAATCTGGTCCAAGCACTTTAAATTTTCCTTTTTATTGCTTCGCTCCTCTAGAGTACATATAATTAGCTGTGTTGTTTAAACAGCTTGTTGTTATAGGAGGTCTATAGACGGATGATCCGACTCCAAAACATAGAAAAAACATTTTATGAAAAAGAAAAAAATCTTGTAGCATTACATCAAATCAGCCTGAATGTGGACAAAGGAGAAGCCTTTGGCATCATCGGCGAGAGCGGGGCTGGAAAGTCGACACTGCTTCGCATGATTAATGCACTCGAAAAACCGGACAGCGGGATGGTTATGGTAGATGGCGTTCGGCTGACAGAACTCAATCGAAAAAAGCTGCGACTCCAGCAGAAACAGATTGGGATGGTCTTTCAGCAGTTCAATCTGCTTAATAACAAAACAGTTGCCGAGAATGTAAGCCTGCCGCTGACTCTGCACGACTATCCCGACCGTATGAGTGTGGATAAAGTACTTGAATTTGTCGGACTAAAAGACAAGAAGTTCAGTTACCCAAGTCAGCTCAGTGGTGGTCAGAAGCAGCGTGTCGGAATAGCGCGTGCATTAATTACACGGCCTAAGCTCTTGCTGTGTGACGAACCAACGTCTGCCTTGGATCAGAACACGACCGAAGAGATTGTCGAAGTCCTGAAAAAAGCGCATGATGAATTTAAAATGACCAGCGTAGTCGTCACGCATGAACTGCCTGTCATTAAAAGTTTATGCAACCGGGCAGCTTTAATGGAAGCCGGCGAAATTAAGGATGTTATTGATATCAAGCAGTCAGATAAGCCGATCCCCCAAAAGCCTTATTTGGAACGGGCAATCGAGGTGCTGGCACATGACTGAATCTATGGCACTTTATATTGAACGAGTCATCGAGTTTTCACCCCGGCTGTTTGAAAGTTTATGGGAAACAGGGATTATGCTGTTTTTCGCCATGGTTGCGGCCATCCTACTCGGTATTCCTGTAGGCACCCTGCTTTACCTGACAGCGGATGGCCGGCCAATGGCAAACCGCTGGGTGAATCGACTAATCAATATCCTGGTCAATATTATCCGTTCCTTCCCCTTTCTGCTGCTGGTTGTAGCCATGCAGCCTTTTGTGCGGCAGGTTTACGGGCGGGCGACAGGCGACCCAGTCGCTGCCTCCTTTCCGATGGTTGTCATAGCCATAGCACTCTATGCGCGTTTCGTTGAACAGTCTCTGATGGATGTACCAAAAGGCATCATCGAAACGGCACAGTCTATGGGCGCAACGCATTGGCAGCTCGTGTGGAAATTTTTATATGTTGAAGCTAGAAGCAGTCTGGTCATTGGCTTTACGACGGCCGTCATCAGCTTTGTGTCTTACTCAACCATTATGGGCGTGGTTGGCGGAGGCGGAATTGGCGACTTTGCCATCCGCTTCGGTTACCAGCGTTATGAAACAGATATTATGTATACTGCAATTGTACTAATCATTATTTTAGTGGAAATATTCCAGTGGCTTGGACTCAAATTAGCCAAGAATCTGGATAAACGATAAGCATTTAAAGGAGAGAACGATTATGTTAAAGAAAAGTTTACTGCTAGGAAGTACGGCTTTGCTGCTTGCAGCTTGTGGCGATACCGCGACTGACGATACGGGTGAAGAAAATACAGGTATCGATGAAGAAGAAACAACTGAAGAATCAGGTGAAGATACTACTGAAGACACGGGTGAAGATGTTGTCATCGAAGTCGCTTCTCATTTGCCGCCGATGACAGATGTTGTTGAAATTGCCGGAGAAGTAATTCAAGACGGTTACACGGTTGAACTCGTTGAAGTGTCTGATAACATTCAATACAATGAAGCTGTTTTAAACGATGAAGTGGATGCCAGCTTTGCACAGCATGAACCTTTTATGGAAATGTTTAATGCGGAACGCGATGGCGATTTAGTGGCTATCCAGCCAATTTACAATGCCATTGTCGGCTTCTACTCCCCAGTCTATGATTCCATCGATGATATCGAAGAAGGTGCAGAAGTTGCTATTCCAAGTGACCCTACAAATGAAGCCCGAGCTTTGATGATTCTTGCTGACTATGAGTTGATTACACTGGCGGACGGTGTCGGCTTTGATGCGACCGTTGATGATGTGGAAGAAAACCCGTACGACTTCACTTTCACTACCATTGACTTGCTCAACTTGTCTGCCGCTTATGAGGACGGCGTTGAACTCGTCTTCAACTACCCAACTTATATCGAATCAGTTGGACTGACCCCTGAAGATGCCGTCTTCTTAGAAGACGATCAAGGATTTACCTTCGCTCAGCAGCTAGTCGTTCGTGAAGGCAATCAGGACTCCGACGTCATTCAGGCTTTACACGAAGCTTTTACCAGCCAGGAAGTTTATGATTTCCTAGAAGAACTGGCAGAAAATGGCCATTTGGAACCTGCTTTTGATGTGAATGAGTAAAAATAACAAATGAAGAAAGCCAGACTACTCTTTTTTTAAAAGGCGGTCTGGCTTTTTCTATATCATTGAGTCCGCTATTCTTATTCGTACAACCGATCACTCGTCGAACCCACGGCAATATAGTTGTCTTTGAGTATTCTGCGTACTTTTCTAAAGTGAACAGGATTGCCGCACCACTCGGAAACATTAGTTGTTGTGATTTTAAGGTCAGGAAACAGAAACTGCATTTCTTCAATGTTACCCATAATGACTTCCTCAACTGAACTTTTAGAAAAACAGGATTTACAGTAACATGACCTTTGGGTAATCAACATGTTAAAAGAGCCACACGCCTTGCAGGACAGACCTTTTTTCAAGTCTTCATAAGAATAATATGGAAGCTGCCTATCGTGCGAAACCTCCGTCTCATGAAGCTTGATGAATTTGTTTGCCAGGTAATACTGCTCCTTAGACAGCACCTTGCTTTTTCGGTTAATCGATTCCAAATACTCCTCAACCTGATTCGGAAGAATAACCGGATCCTCGATTCTGGCATGATACAGACTGAATGATGGGTCAACAAAGAGTATATTGGCTTCAATCTTGGTGGTGATATGCCACTCATTCAGCAGCTGATGGACAAACGACTCCATTCTACTCAACTGGATTAAAGGATTAGCGACTTCATACCCCTTCACTGTACTGAAACCGTCAGCATGCCGAATATATTTTCCCGAATAGTTCTTAATTTCAAATAGAAATAAAGTGTCCGCGGTCAAAATCATAGAATCAATTTGAAAAGCAATTCCTTTATTTCGCAAAAACAAATCATTCAGTATAATAACTTCCTTATCCATCACTTTCCTTACACTGGCATCAAAAAACTGCTCCCCACTGTATCCTTTCTGAAGATTAATCAGGTAGCGTTTATCGCTTTCGTTCAACTCCAATCGCCTATCTAAAAAATTCAAGCCTCTCAGTAATTTCGACTTCTCTCTTTCTTTTAATACCTCCATTATTTCTCCTCCTTTCTATATAAATTGTCTTTTTAACTCAAAAGTAACTATTTTTTATTAAATTTCTGGGGATTTCTGATTGTTTTTGGTTAATACCGTCTCTCTTCGGTTAACTCAAACGTCAATTTTACCGAGTTTACCGAAGGACGGTAATCTTTGGCACACTGAACCCCTATGAGCTCACCAGTTCGCCGAAGGAATAGGCTCTTCGGCATACCCAACAGTATTTTGACATGAGTTAACCGAAGTCCACTCCTCTTCGGTTAACTCCAGCCATTTTCTATTTCAGTTTGCTGAACTTATGGAGTCTTCGGCAAACTCCAGATTTTTAAAGCTTCCACTATACCCAACCACACCTGTCTTCAGCAGACTCCCCCCTGCTTCTTCTCCCAGTTTGCCGAACACCAGCCCACTTCGGTTAACTCCCTCAAGCGACACCCTTCAGTCTACCGAAGCTGCATTCGCAGAGCTCAAACCCGCTCTTTATGATGGTGATACTCGTCGGCTGACGAGTATCGTCCGACTAAACTCTTCTTCATAGTGACGATACTCGCCCATCAGCGAGTATCCCCCTTTCAAATATGAAAAAACCAGCCGGCGATTCGGCTGGTTTCCTTATAAATTATCCTAGTAAGTCTTTTTCGACTATTCCGTCTTTAATTACAAGCTGGATGGTATCCGTGTTCGAGAGGCTCGCAATGTTTTCCAGCGGGTTTCCTTTGACGACAACAATGTCTGCTAGCTTGCCTGCTTCAAGGGTCCCCACTTTATCCTGCCACCTTAAACATTCGGCAGCTGTTTTTGTGGTCGCTACAATGGCTTCCATCGGCGATAAGCCAACCTCCGTCATCAGTTCCAGTTCCCGCAGGTTACGTCCATGCGGCATCACCCCCGCATCCGTTCCCATTGCTATGTTCACACCCGCTTTATGGGCTTTTGCCACGCTTTTTCTATGGATATCAACAGCCTCTTTTGCTTTCTGGACGGCCGAGTCAGGCATGCCCAATTCTTCTGCCATTTCCAGAACGGAAACAGGTGCCAGCAGGGTAGGCACCAGAAAGGTCCCATGTTCTTTCATTAAATCAATGGCTTCGTCATCAAGGAATATGCCATGTTCGATGGAATGGATTCCGGCTCTGACTGCCTGCTTAATGCCTTCAGCTCCTTGAGCATGGGCCATGACCTTGATGCCTTTTCGGAATTCCGCTTCTTCAACAATGACTTTGAGTTCTTCAAGCGAAAACTGTGTGAACTCCGGGTGATCGGTTGCGCTCAATACGCCTCCGGTTGCATGCACTTTAATCACTTCGGCACCGGCCCGCAGCATCTCCCGTACTTTTTTGCGGACTTCCTCTACACCGTCTGCGCGACCATCTGGCATGCCGGGGTAGTCAGCCTGCAGCAGTTCAACGGTCTGCCCGGAAGTAGTGTAGCCGTCCCCATGCCCTCCAGTGATGGTGAGGGCATTAATGCTTAACTGGAGACGCGGACCAGCAACCAGTCCCTCTTCCACTGCTTTTTTCACACCCAAATCCGCGCCGAGTGCATCCCGGACAGATGTAATGCCGGCATCCAATGTTTTTCGCATGTACTCTGCCGCCTGATAAAACTTATAAGAAAAAGGTGTCTCCAGACGTTTCTGAACAGAATCATATTCCATCATCACATGGACATGAGTATCTATGAATCCCGGCAGGATTGTCCCACCTTGAGCATCAATGGCCTGCTCATCACCTGTTGCTTCGTAGTCTTCTTCCTGTCCAACAAACACTAGCTTGTTTCCGTCATAGACAACTGTGCCCTTTTCAATCGGTTCAGTACCTAGTCCATCAATGATGCGACCATTTTTTATGATTGTTTTTACCATCGTATCTCCCCTAAACTTAAATGTATCTACTATTGTAACGGAAGACAACTGATAATACTATAATTAGATTAAAAAAACATGGCATTATTTTAATAAACAAAACTCTCCAGCGCATGAGCTATTTCAAGCAAGTGGACATCCTCACCACTTTTGCCAATAAGTGTGATTCCGACCGGTTCTCCCGTGGTTCGTTTGAAACCAGGGAGTGTAACAGCCGGATAGCCTGAGGCGGCGTAAAGAACTGTGGCATAATTACTCAATGTGACCAGAACATCCACTTCTTCAAAGGCAGTCTCCAGCGCTGCTCGTGTCTTCTTCTGATTTGACTGGATATGTTCTTCAATACTCTGACGCGTCACATCAGTTTCAGCTGACTGCACCAGAAGTTCCTGATTATACGGCGCCGTATTTTCCAGGTCTCTTTCGTTAAAGGCTATAACATCTGATAATGTGAGCCCTTTATCGCTTCCCTTGAAAAAGTCGCGGACACCTTCATCAAATTCAAATTTTAAAATCGGTACATAATCCACTTCAAACGCATCTTCTAAAAGGGTGACCGCCTCACACGCAGCACCGGCCTGCTTTAGTCTCTTTGACAGAACCTCCAGCACTTGGGCATCTTCGCCACGGTAAACACGTTTGACTGAATCATTTTCAATGATGCCTATCTTCAAATCAGCCGCTTCAACTGCCCACTCAGCCACTGCATCGGTCTGACTGATTGCTTTAAACAGGTCATAGGTATCCTTCACCGTATTTGCCATCGGCCCGGCCGTATCATGCGTTTTGGATACAGGAATGATCCCTTCTTGAGACACCAGACCGAGAGTTGGTTTCAGTCCCACAATGCCGTTTTGACTGGCAGGGTAAATAATCGAGCCGGCGGTTTCTGTTCCAATCGCCACCGGGGTAATATTCAAGGCAACAGCCGCTGCACTCCCTGAACTGGATCCGCCAACGTCAAACTGCCCGAATAGATTTTTAGTCTGTCCTCCGATGGTCGAATAGCCGTTGGAACTGTCTGTGGACATGAAATTAGCCCACTCGGATAAATTCGCTTTGCCTAAAATGATGGCGCCCTTTTCTTTCAACAGTCTGACTAATTCAGCGTCCTCATCCGCCTGATTATCTTTGAGTACAGCTGCACCGGCAGTTGTCGGCAACCCAACCGCGTTAATATTGTCTTTAATCAGCACCGGCATCCCATAAAGCACATCATGAGAGGCATCATAGGTCAGTGCCTCAGCCTGCTTGACGGCTTCCTCATTCAGGGAAATGACAGCATTGTAGTCTTTCGTTTTAATAGCCTGATTCCAGAAACACTTCACGATTTCCGCATAGGTCAGTTCCCCTTCACCGACCATATTCCGCAGCTCATCGCAGTTTCTCCCGATTACTTTTTCCATAGTATCTTCGTCAACCGGATAGCTGCTGTAGTCAAAAGGCGTCTTGAACCGTGACTCCTTTGGGTGTATGTATTGCTTGTCAATCTGTCCATTGATGTATTCCTGACTGTTAAATTCCATTACGCTTCTCCCCCTTTATGATATTAACTAACTCTACTCTCTTGATTATACACAAAAAGAAATGCTCTCCTAAACAAGTGCAGGGAAAACATTTCAATGTAAACTGAGTGTGCTGCTTTTGCTTTTACGGCTGTCTTTCCTAAACAGCCGCTTCTACATTTTCTTCTTCAAACAGTACATATAAATCTTCTAAAGTCAGTTGAGCTTTCTTTTCTTTATCCAGATCGAGCTTGATCTTTCCATTTTCCAAGACAATGAGCCGATTGCCGTACATGAGTGCGTCTTCCATGCGGTGCGTAATCATCAGACAGGTCAAATTATTTTCATGTATAATCTGGTCGGTCAGTGCCATCAGTTTTTTGGAGGTTTTCGGATCCAGTGCAGCTGTATGCTCATCGAGAAGAAGCAGATCCGGTTGCGTCAAGGTTGCCATCAGCAAGCTTAAAGACTGCCTCTGACCTCCAGATAGGTGCCCGGCAGGTGTGTCCAGATGATTTTCCAGCCCATTTCCTATCGATGCGCATAGTTTTTGAAATTCTTCCTTCCGTTCCTTTAATTTTCTGGGAAGAAAAAGCCGCTTCTTCCCTCGCTTGAGTGCCAGCAGTAAATTTTCAGCGACCGTCATACGCGGAGCCGTTCCCATTTTAGGATCCTGGAACACACGGGAGATATAGCGTGCTCTTTTCTCCTCCGGCATAGTGGTGACCGCCTGTCCGCCTAAGCTGACTTCCCCGCTGGTCAAAAGGGAAGAGCCTGTCACACTGTTGAATAACGTTGATTTTCCGGCACCATTTCCTCCCAAGACTGTGACAAAATCACCTTGGTGAATGGTCAAATCCACGTGGTCCAATATAGTGTTATCCCTATCGGATTCATTCTGAATGGTTTTCGTCGCCTGTTTCAGTTCCAGTAACTTTTTCATTTTAAGCCTCTCTTCCCATCAGTGTGTCCAAGTTCAATGCTTTTCTCAGTTGTGGAATCATCAAGCACAGAGCTAGAATCGATGCGCTGTAGATTCGAATGTATGTCGTGTCAAAGCCTAAGCGTATCACTCCAAGAAGCAGCAGCTGGTAGAAAATACTGCCGACCACTATGGAAATGAGACGTTCTCCTAGGGTCACTTCCTTGAACAGCACCTCTCCAATAATAAGAGATGCCAGTCCAATGACGATAACTCCCGAACCGCCGTTGACATCAGCATACCCATTGTTCTGCGCAATCAGTGCCCCGCCCAATGCAATAATGCCGTTGGAGAAAACGAGTCCGATGATTTTCATGCGGTCCGTCTGTATACCAAACGAGCGAGCCATATGCTCGTTGTCTCCCGTTGCAATATATGCCTGACCTAAACTGGTATAAAAGAAGAACAGCAGCAGGCCAATCACGACAGCCAGCACAATCAGGCCAACCACAACTGCATCAAAATAGTTGGGCAGGAAATGAAAGACATCATACACACGCGGGAAATTCAGTAGGCTCAAGTTGGGCCGCTGCATTACATACAGCATGACCGAATGCAGACCAGTCATAACCAGGATGCCGGATAAAATAACGGGCACCTTTCCTTTCGTGTACAGAAGACCCGTGACCAGTCCCGCCCCCATACCGGCCAGGAAAGCGAGCAGCATTGCCAGCAGTGGATGCAGGCCGTTAACAATCGCCGTGACTGCGACTGCAGAGCCGAGGGGAAAGGAGCCTTCGGCAGTTAAATCCGGAAACTTTAAAATGCGGTAAGTGGTAAAAATCCCTATACCTAATACAGCCCATAAAAAGCCTTGTGCAATTGCGGATACCAGCATGATTCACTTTCCTTTCTTATTCATTACCCTCTATAATTGTAGCGTCATCGAGAATAGATTGTGGGATGGCGATTCCGAGTCTATCCGCTTTTTCCTGGTTGACCAGGACGTCCCCTTCACTTAAGACGAAAACTGGGAAGTCACTTGGGTCTTGACCACCCAGAACTTCAGCGGCCATCCGTCCAGCTTCTTTTCCCATTTCAGTCTGGTTAATACCGACAGTAGCCAGGCCGCCTTGAGAAATCATCAAATCCACAGTAGGGATAAGTGGGGTATCGTAACGGTCAGCTTCACTAACTACTGTATCAAAGGCACTGGCAATCGTGTTGTCTGTTGGAAGGTAAATGACATCGACTTCCTGAGACAAGGTCGCGACCATCTGCTGAATTTCGTTTGTACTGGAAACAGTGTAAGTTACAGCTTCAAGTCCCATCTCCTCAAGCACTTGGGTAACGCGCTCGCCTTCTGCTCTGGAATTATCTTCTCCCGAGCTGTACAGCAGGCCGACTGTCTGAGCGTCTGGTAAAATATCCGCCATCAACTCCAGCTGCGCTTCTACCGGTGCCTGATTTTTGACGCCCGTTACATTGGTTCCGGGAACGTCTTCTGATTCAACGAGACCCGCACCGACGGGATCCGAAACAGCGCCCATAATAATCGGAATGTCACTGGTTGCGTTGGCGAATGCCTGACTCGCTGGTGTTCCAATTCCAATCAGCAAATCAGCACCTTCGTCCACTAAGGATTGAGCCATCGTATTCATCAAGTTCTGATCGCCCTGGGCATTCTGGAAAACGACTTCGATGTTTTCACCGTCAACGTAGCCGTGTTCCGCCAAGCCTTCAATCGAGCCGGCGGTGATTTCGTCAAGGGACGGGTGACTGGTCGTCTGTAAAATACCTACTTTGAGTGTGCCTTCTTCACCAACCTCTTCTGTCTCTTCCAAATTATTATCCGATGCCGAATTGTCTGCGCTCGTTAGTGATGAGACGAACACTCCGATTAAAACGATTAATAATGCGCCTACTGTGATGAACATACCTTTTCTTTTCATGGTTAATTTTCCTCTCTGATTTTGAATAATGTGTGTGTTTCAGTTGATCTATTTGCCAGTCCCAGTCAGATGTCATCTGTCATCACTCCCTTTATTTTATGTAAGTCACAGTCCCTTTCAAGTTGCCTTCGCCTTATTTATCCCCTTTGATTAAACACTCTGGGTAAACAAAAAGGCAACGTCCACAAAAAATTACTTTCGTGGATGTTGCCTTTATAACAGCAAAAACCACATAGATGTCAGTATCATCTATGTGGCCTCAACTTAAATGGTCTCGTTAAAACAAGCCGGCATAGATACAAAGTTTAGTTTGTCCTAAACGTTGTATCCATGAGAGAAAGTCTCCATCAATACAACGATATACGCCAGCTGTTCCAAGCAGTATTCAGTTGGTTGACTTGTGCAAATCGTTTAATCATGCTGAGCTCTCCTTCTTGTTTTTAATGTGATTCTCATATTACACCTCTGATTTTCGTTCGTCAAGGATTATTTTTCACTTTCTTTTTAATGACTATTTTTATAGCTAATGACATTAGCTAACGTCTCTTTTACGAGACGGTTCCCTGGCCCTCTTTTGCGTGGTACACTAGACAAGGACTATGTTAGGAAAGGTTTGACTCCACATGACTAAAAAAGTTGCCATTGTAGGCGCAGGCGTTGTCGGTGCTTCTGCAGCCTATCTATTAAGTAAAGAAAATACAATCGACTTGACTATCTACGATGAAGGAACGGGACAAGGCACCTCTGCCGCTGCCGGCATTATCAGTCCCTGGCTATCCAGACGCCGCAATAAAAAATGGTATCACATGGTTAAGGAAGGCGCAGCTTACTACCCGCTCTTCTTGTCTGATGTGATGGATGGTGCAGCTATTCCTTCTTCCGTTTACAAGCAAGTAGGTACCCTCCTTTTCAAAAAGAAAGAAGCGTATATCGACGAAATGTTCGCCATCGGGGAAAAGAGAAAAGTTGATGCCCCTGAGATAGGTGAATTGGCTATTTTATCCCCTGACCAAATCAGAGAAAAAGTCCCTCTGTATACCGGTGAAAACTCTGCGGTCTGGGCCTCAGGAGGCGCGCGCGTGGATGGTGGAAAACTAGTGGACCTTCTGCTCACCAAGGCTCAGGAGAACGGCGCTCAAGTCATCCGACAAGAAGCAAGGTTAAGTAGAGATGACGAAAACGGACGATATGTTTTAACCACCGACCGCTCAACTGACCACTTTGACTCTGTCATCCTGGCTGCTTCCGCCTGGCTGCCGGATTTATTGGCTCCAATGGACTACGACGTAGACGTCCGACCACAAAAAGGACAACTGGCTGAAGTGCAGTTAACTGATTTTGACACGCATAACTGGCCCGTCATGATGCCGGAGGGTGAATCGGACATCATTCCATTTGCAGATGGCCGAGTCATCATTGGAGCAACACACGAAGACGATAAAGGCTTCAATCTCTCCATCGATCAACCGATGCTGGACGATATGATTGCCAAAGGCACGACCTTCTTTGCCGATGAGCTGCGTTCAGCGCCTATAGTACAGTACCGCTCCGGGACACGGGCTTACACATCGGACTATGCGCCTTTCTTCGGCGAAGTCCCTGACCTCCCTCACGTTTTCGCTGCAAGCGGGTTCGGATCAACTGGCCTGACTGCTGGACCCTTAGTCGGTAAATGCCTGGCCGAAAGGGTGATGGGACAAGCGTCCACATTAAACGAGGCGGACTACCCCATCTGGCAGTATGTAAAAAAGAAAAGCAGTGAGAATTGTTAAGCTGAATAAATTAATGTATACTTTTACAATAAGCTTAATGGGGAGACAAGGAATAAGATGATTAAATCAGATAAGATTGGTAAGTTAATTGGATGGACAGCTATGGCGTTAGCCCTGATTGGTTTTTTCCTGTGGAATATTCCGCTGGGAATCGCTGCTATTATACTAGGTGCCATCGGGCTTTCAAGTCCTGAAAAAGGCTTGAACTGGACGGCAATTGCCTTTGGGGCCATTGCTATGATTATTGGAATAATATAACTGTAAAGACGAAAAGACAGCCTAGTCATTTGACTAGAGCTGTCCTTTTTTATAGCCCTTATCTTTTAATGAGGCACTGTACAGACCGATACTTAAAGACAATACGGCCAGACCCAATGAATAGCCGCCAATAATGTCAGACGGATAGTGAACACCCAGATAGATCCGGCTGATGCCAATGAGCGCAATCAGGGGAAGCAGCACCATTGAACTGACTATAGCCGGCAGCCATGCCCGAGTTGCCCGGATAATCAGAAACAGCAAGGCGCCGTAAGTTACAATCGACCCCATTGCATGACCACTCGGAAAAGAATAGCCGCCTTGAGTAATGAGGTGCTCCACATGAGTGGGTCTCGGACGTCTGAAGAAAAACTTGACCAGCTGATTCACCCCTCCGGCTCCGACACTGACAGTAAGAAAATACCAGATAGCTAAGCGCTTGTTATTTCTTGACTTCCATATCCACGCAGAAAACAGGGTAGTGAACAGCGCTACGAACCAGGCATCTCCCATTCGTGTAATTAGAATGAAAAACCAGGTCAGGACGTCTCCTCTTTCTTCATGAAACTCGCTGCCGATGACTTCATCAAGCACACCAATCAGGCCCCAGTCATAAAAACTCGCCCAGACCAGAAGCAGGAATGGGATGGTCAGAACCATTGCCAGAACAAAAAGGTTTTTAGGCTTGCTGAATTTATTTTCAATGTATTCCAATACGTTTTCCATGTTCAAAACCTTTCAATCAGATTAATTGTTAACAATTGACCATTTTACATACTTTTCACCTTAATTTCAACTTGTAGCATTTGTTCGAAAAGTGTCCATAACTTCTGCTCAGATAGCTTTGACATCTATGAACGGTTTCGGTAAAGTAGATAAGGGAAACTTTGATACCATTTAAGCATTCTCCCCAAAATCGATCTGCTGAAGATCCCTAAAAAGAGGAGTATATAATGAAAGTTTTTGATTATGAAGATATCCAGTTAATTCCCGCCAAATCAACTGTCCGCAGCCGTTCAGAATGTGAAACATCTGTGACCCTAGGTAAGCACACCTTTGCCATGCCTGTGGTGCCGGCTAATATGCAGACAGTTGTAGATGAAGAGCTGTCTATCTGGCTTGCAGAAAACAACTATTTTTATGTGATGCACCGTTTCGAAGAAGAAACGCGTCGTGACTTTGTTGAAGATATGAAAAACCGTGGATTATTCTCTTCCATCAGTTTAGGCGTTAAGGATGACGAATACGGCTTTGTAGAAGAGCTGGCCTCTAATGATTTAACTCCAGACTTTATTACGATTGACGTTGCACATGGCCATTCCGACCTGGTCATAGACATGATTAAGCACGTCAAAATACACATGCCCGAAACATTCCTGATTGCCGGAAACGTCGGCACACCTGAAGCTGTTCGCGAATTGGAAAATGCTGGAGCGGATGCGACGAAAGTAGGCATCGGACCCGGAAAAGTATGTACAACCAAACTGAAAACAGGTTTTGGTACAGGCGGCTGGCAACTGGCGGCATTGTCCCACTGCTCTAAAGCGGCCCGCAAACCGTTGATTGCTGACGGCGGCATCCGTACACATGGTGACATTGCCAAGTCTATTCGATTTGGAGCGACTATGGTGATGATTGGTTCATTATTTGCCGGTCACAATCAGTCTCCAGGAAAACGCGTTGAGATTAATGGAAAAGTTTATAAAGAATATTTCGGCAGTGCGTCTGCTCATCAAAAAGGCGAACGCAAAAATGTCGAAGGCAAGAAAATGCTGACAGCCTATAAAGGCGATATTGCCGATACACTGCTGGAAATGAAGCAGGATCTGCAGTCTTCCATTTCCTATGCCGGTGGTAATGACATTGATGCCTTGCGTAGAGTCGATTATGTCATTGTAAAAAATTCAATCATGAATGGTGAGACCTACAACGCAAGCGGTATTGATGTCCCAGACAGCTATGCTTCAAGCAATTTCACTTCATAACCTATCAAATTTAAGAAGACAGTATCAGACCTCATAGTCTGACACTGTCTTTTATTTATTTAACTCAATAATAATCACGACTATAATATATAAAAAAGATAAAAAGAGTGCAATAAAAAGTGTCCACAGCGGTAAATCAAACAATTGGTTCAGCACTAAATATAAAATCAAAGTAAATAACGGATACGTCACAATAGTTTTAGGATCGATATCCATCTTTTACACCTCTTTTGTTTGGGGTGCAGGATTGTCAGTTGATACTTCTTCTATAATCCGTGAGACTGTCTCGGACACAGACCTGTTTTCCAGTATGAGGTCCGCTCCTTCAACTGGCTGTAGTTCATCCGTTTCTTTGCTGAACTGGAGGCGCTCCTCTATTTTCTGTTCACTGTCCCCGCGTGCCTGCATTCTCTTTTTCATTTCATCAAGAGGGACATACACGAAAACCAGTAGCGCTTCGTTTGGATACGCCTCTTTCACTGCTTTTGCACCGTTTTTGTCTAGAGAAACATGCACGCAGTCCGCTTTATTCAAGGCTTCGGTGACTTCACTTTTCGTTAAACCGTAAACTTTATTGTTATACAGCGTCTGTTCAACAAAGTCGTCAGGGTTAAAATCCCCAGCACTTCTGAAGTAATAATCTACTCCGTCTTCTTCCCCTGACCGTGGACTCCGTGTAGTGGTCGTAATCAGCTTGGGAATGCCTCTTCTGGTCAATTCTTCCCCAATTGTTGTCTTGCCGCTTCCGCTTGGTCCCACTAAAACGATTATGCGTTTATTGCTCACCTGATTTCCCTCTTTCTCCTTTTTTAAAGAAAAAGAATAAGCAACAGCTGCTGCTTATTCTCTGTGACCGGTATTATCCGCCTAAAGTTACGTCTGTTTCCTGATACCATTCCAGTGCTTCATGCAGATGACTGTCCTTATAATCAGGCCAGTAGTCTTCAATAACGTAGATGTCAGAGTAAACGGACTGTATAGGCAGGAAGCCGCTTAGACGTCTTCTTCCACCCCATCTTAAAATCAGATCCATACGGGAAATATCATTTGAGGCGATATGGTCGATTAAGTTCTTTGAATCTATCGCGTCCTGGTTCTCTAATGCGTGATTCAAATCCCAGTTCCAGCCATAATTGACAAGGAAATTGACTTTCATCGTCCCTTTTCCAAATTTTGTACGCTTGTTTGCATACGGCAGCAGTTCTTTTGGAAACAATTTAGAGTCTGTGTTTCCGATAACCAGCAAATCAGCATCTCTATTTTTCAGTTCATTTACGGAATCAACAGTCGCTTTCTGAAAGGCTTTTGTCTGAAGCGATGGACGTTTGACATTATCCGTTGTAAAACCGTAGAATGTCATCTCTTCCACTCCAAGTTCCAGGCAGGCTTCATAGAGTTTCAATCCTGGACCAATTCCGTGATTGTACCCATCTTGCTTACCCAATCCTTTCGTAACGGCCCATCTTCTGTTACCGTCTGGAATCACACCGATATGTTTAGGCATACGCTTGTACTTTTTCATAATATATAGTAGTCTCCCTCAAAAGTTTTTCACAACACTCCAACTTAACTGGATAAAATGCTTATTACCATCATACCGTTTTTCAATACCGTTCATCAACTAAGAGAACAGTTTTATTTAAAAAAATATCCAGAAGTTGTTGACTACTCTAAAAATGACTAGAGAGAAAATAACATTTTTTTCATTTGCAGTCAAATACCCTCAAGAAAGCAAAACAAGTTAAAAAAGTAAAATGTGATTGACTGAGTATTGTAACCGCTTTATAATGTGGGTATACTTTATTAAGAGAGGGTGTCAAACATGAAAGCAGCAGTTGTAACAAGTGATCAGAAAGTGGAAGTCCGTGAAAAAGAGATTCGTCCTATCCGTTCAGGTGAAGCATTAGTAGATGTCGAATTCTGTGGTGTCTGCCATACCGATTTGCATGTCAAAAATGCCGATTACGGGGATAAAACCGGAGTAACGTTGGGCCACGAAGGCATTGGAGTGGTCAGAGAAGTGGCAGAAGATGTAACCAGTTTAAAAATCGGCGACCGCGTAAGTATTGCCTGGTTTTTTGAAGGCTGCGGCCATTGTGAATACTGTGTAAACGGCCGTGAAACACTCTGCCGTGAAGTGAAAAATGCAGGCTACACTGTGGACGGAGCGATGGCGGAAGAATGCATCGTTACGGCTGATTATGCGGTTAAAGTGCCTGAAGGCCTGGATCCAGCTGCTGCCAGTAGTGTGAGCTGTGCCGGAGTAACAACTTACAAAGCTATTAAAGAAGCCAAGATCAAACCCGGCCAGTGGATTGCCATCTATGGTCTAGGAGGATTAGGCAATCTGGCTTTACAGTACGCGAAAAATGTCTTTAATGCCAAAGTCGTTGCGGTTGACATCAATGATTCGCAACTGGAGCTGGCAAAAGAAATGGGTGCTGACTTAGTCATCAATCCTCTTAATGAGAATGCAGAAGACATAATGCAGGATAAGGTCGGCGGTGCCCACGCAGCAGTCGTCACAGCCGTAGCCAAGTCTGCCTTTAATTCAGCAATAGACTGTGTTCGAGCAGGCGGTGTAGTGGTAGCTGTTGGACTGCCTCCAGAATCGATGGATTTAAGTATCCCTCGTCTCGTGCTTAACGGCATCGAAGTCGTTGGTTCATTAGTCGGAACGCGTGAAGATTTGCGGGAAGCCTTTGAATTTGCTGCAGAAGGATTGGTTGTCCCTAAAGTAGAAAAACGACCAATTGAAGATATTAATGATATTTTTGAGGAAATGCAGGAAGGCAAGTTCACCGGACGCATGGTCTTAGATATGAGTCTTTAATGCTCCAAATTATTTAATATATAGATCTACGCTCAAATCAGCTACAACTGATTTGAGCGTTTTTTCATTTGTCGGCATCACAGTAATGTAAATTCCGGAATATTTTCTCATCTCAATATTGTTCCCCGGGACCCAGAGCCTGAGTCTTCTTTGAGTTACTGGTCAACGAAACGTTCCCCCCGAACCCAACTCTCTTTTCCTTTTCAGTTCTTGGGGAAACACCGTTTGCCCCCTCGCCCAATGATTTCAGTCACGCCAGTTCAGGGGCAACAAGGCTTTGCGCCTGAACTCAGGAGACAATGTCAACTGGGTTCCGGGGCAACTTCTCTTTAACCCCTTGCTCGCTTGCAATAATCGTTTGAGTTCCTGGGCAAAATGTATTTCCCCCTCTTCTCAGCTGGAAACTTCCGACGAGTAACCGGTCAACATATCGAAAGGATAACCTCAATCAAAAATTCAAACAATTCATCTGTCTAATGCTGTTCAGACACGTCTCAGACGTGTCTGTTCCCTCTTGAAGCCCTTGAATTTTCTGCCAGCCATCTGGAAACTGCTGATTCAACCAAAAAAGGCCCTCACAGCATGAGGGCCTTCCTAATATTATTCAGTTCTTACATTGTAAAGTGGCTGCTTTCTTCCAGAAAGATGGCACGGTCCTTTTCAGGAACCATTGAGCCGCCCGTACCCCAGGCAATATGCGTGGCATTTGCAATTTTATCCGTCAGCTCTTTATTAGTCATATACGCCTGACCTTCTTGGGACGCCATTAGATTATACGGTCCAATCAAGCCGGCAACCGCTGCAGGCTCAAGGAAAATAGCTTCTTTTTCATAGATGGTAGTCTGAAGTGCCTTGAAGACATCGTCATCAATGGAATAGCCGCCGCTGAAGAATGTACGCATCAGTTTTGCAACCAGACCGGATGTACGCGGTACAGCCAGGCCGTCTGCAATCGTCAAGCCGCCAAGCTGGAAGTCAAAGACGGATACTTCATCAAATTTCTCTGTCATCAGTCCGACCAGCATGCTTGGCATTTTTGTCGGCTCTGCGAAGAAACAGTGAACATTTTCACCGAATGCCTGCTTCAAACCAAAAGTAATGCCTCCTGGTGATCCGCCGATTCCACAAGGCAGGTAGACGAACAATGGATGATCCGCATCAACTGTAATACCTTGCTCTTCCAGCTGTTTCTTCATACGGAAACCGCCGACGGTGTAACCGAAGAATAGTTCTTCAGAGTGTTCGTCATCTACAAAGTAGCTCTTCGGATCGCTGTCTGATGCTGCACGGCCGTTTTCTACCGCTCTAGAAAAGTCGGTATCATGTTCGATGACTTCAACGCCGATATTTCTCAAGTATTCTTTTTTCCAAAGTTTCGCTTCAACCGACATATGAACCGTCACATCGAAACCAAGTTTGCGTCCCATGGTTCCGACGCTGATTCCCAGGTTTCCAGTTGTCCCAACGGTAATGTTATAGCCGGAAAAGAAATTGCGGAATTCTTCTGAGGCAAAAATTGCATAGTCTTCTTCAATACTCTTGAGCATGCCTTCTTTCAAGGCCAAAGTTTCTGCATGCTTCAGCACTTCGTAAATCGCTCCGCGCGCTTTGATGGTTCCAGAAATAGGCAGTAAATCATCGCGTTTTAGCCATAATTTGCCATCCACTTTTGTTCCCAGGGTTTCATTTAAATGCCCCTGCATCGCGCTGATTTCCGATAAAGGCGATTCAATAATACCGCCCGTTACTGACGTTTCGGGATAAGCTGCTTGGATAAAGGAAGAAAAGCGCTGCAGGCGTGCTTCTGCATCTTCAATGTCTGCCAGGGAATACTTTGTTTCTTTTGTTGCCTGTTCGGTCGGAAGATAGCTGGTATTTTCCCAGAATACTTCTTTTCCGTTTTTTATATCATTTAAAAGAGGTGTTTTTTCAATTAATTCAGTTAATTTATCTGTCATGATGTAAGCCGTCCTTTCACTAATTCAAAGTCTTGTGGTCATTTCAACTCGTACATTGTAGCATACTAATTTGGCGTACTAAAGCATAAGAATAGGCTTCTCATCATAAGATAAGAAACCTTTTAACATTCTGTTAACAAAGTAAGTGTTCAGTCAGGAATCCCCGTATAATTCCTTTAAAAAGACAATCGAGGCCTGAATAAATTCTTTCAAAACCTCTGTATCAATGTCCTCTACTTTATTAATGTAGACACAGCCTTTACCCGATGTGTGCTTTCCGATTCGGGACAAGTAATGCTCGCGCTCAGGAAAGCCGGTAGCCATGTACAGACTGATTTTGGCTTTACGTGGCGAAAAGCCCACCAGCATGGCGTCACCTTCATGACCTGAGGCGTATTTATAGTGATACTTCCCAAAACCGATGATACTGTCGCCCCACATCTTCGCTTCTAGACCGCTGGCTTCTTTAAAAAGTGCCAGCAGTCTGTAGGCATCCTGCTTCTTGGACTCTTTTTCTACACTTTCGATGAACGCAATGACACTTCTGTCTGTTTCCTTAGTTTTAGCTTTATACATTCAACTCATCCCCTCTCGAAAAAAGTATATGGTCAAAATCAATTTTCTTTTATAGACTTTATTATACTAATTAACTCACAATTAGTCTGCTTTTTTCACATAAGAAGAAATTAAATCGAGAAACGCGTCGCCGTATTTTTCCAGTTTCGCTTCCCCCACACCATGAACAGTGAGAAAATCTTCCGGTGTCTGAGGCATTTGCGCAGCTATGCTCATCAGCGCTTTATCCGTAAAGACCACAAACGGCGGTTTACCGATATCTGAGGCGATTTCTTTACGTAGCGATCGCAACTCTTCAAACAAGTCTTCATCATAATTTTCCGAGAAAGTTGATTTGGCTTTTACCGTTTCTTTCTGCTGCTTAATCATATACAGCTTTTGCTTCGCGTGAAGGAGTTCCACTGATTTGTCCGTGAAGGTTAAAATCGGGTACTGATCGCCTCCAACTTGAAGAAACTGCTCACTGACCATCAAGGCAATAATATCCTTGATTTCCGTTTCAGATACTTCTTTCATGATCCCGTGAGTCGACAAATCATCAAAAGACAGACTCTTGATGCGGGCGGTCTCTTTTCCTCTCAGGACATCAGCGACCAGCCCCATACCGTACTGCTGGTTCATGCGATAAATGCAGGGCAGAATTTTCTGACAGGATTCCGTCACGTCCACCAGTTCCGCTTCACCATTACAGTTGGAGCAGTTGTCACAGGACTCATAAGACGGGTATTCATCAAAGTATTCCAGGATTGTTTTTCTCAAACAGCGTCCCGTTTTACAATAGGATATGATGGTATTTAAATTGTCTTTCGCATGCGGCCGATTACCCTGTTCAATCAGAAGATTATTGGTAATGATATCCTGACTGGAATAAAACAGAATCGCTTCAGAAGGTGCACCATCCCGACCTGCCCGTCCGGCTTCCTGATAATAACTTTCCATATCCAAAGGCATATTATAATGTATGACTCGTCTCACATTGGATTTGTCGATCCCCATCCCGAACGCATTGGTGGCTACTATGATTGGAGACTTGTCATAAAGAAAGTCTTCCTGATTCTGATTCCGTTCTTCTGCCGTCAGTCCAGCATGATAGTAAGCTGCTTTAAAGCCTTTTTTATTTAAATGGGTGTGAACCCGTTCAACATTGCGCCGCGTATTGCAGTAAATAATACTCGATTCCTGGTCTTTGAGCAGTTCAGTCAGTTTTTCATTTTTCTTTTTAGGATGCACGATGGAAAAAGTCAAGTTCGGTCGATCAAAACTGGCTGTATAATGGTAGGGTTCTTCCAACTGAAGCTTAGCTATGATATCTTCCTGAACTTTTTGAGTGGCGGTCGCAGTAAACGCTGCAAATGGAGGAAACGTCGAACAGTGGTTTCTGACAGCGGGTATCGCCTGA
This sequence comes from Alkalibacterium psychrotolerans, assembly GCF_054784355.1. Lineage (NCBI taxonomy): Bacteria > Bacillati > Bacillota > Bacilli > Lactobacillales > Carnobacteriaceae > Alkalibacterium > Alkalibacterium psychrotolerans. Next base: position 55,982 of record NZ_BAAGPH010000035.1, read on the forward strand.
TAACTTGGTCTGAAATCATGCCCCCACTGAGAAATACAGTGCGCTTCATCGACCGCGATTAAATTGACATTCATTCGTTTCAACCGACTCAAAAAATAGTCATTTTCAAGGCGCTCAGGTGAGACATACAGAAGGTTCAGCTTCCCGGAAATGGCGTCTCTAATGGTCTGATTCTGCTCATCCAGAGACAGTTGACTGGTCAGAAAGCCGGCCGTGACGCCCATGGACAAAAGGCCGTCAACCTGATCTTTCATCAAAGAAATCAGCGGACTGATGACTAGTGTGACCCCCTCCATTTCCAGGGCAGGAATCTGGTAACACAAAGATTTCCCTCCACCGGTCGGCATGATGCCCAGTGCATCCCGTCCGCTGATGATGGCTTCTATAATCTTTTCCTGCCCCGGTCTGAAGGCGCTATACCCGTAGTAACGGGTTAATGTATTGGTTAACGTACTCACTCTATCTCTCCTACTACTTGCTTCTATTATATAATTAGTCTGATACAGTTTATCACACCAAATGAGTCAATAATAGAGACGACCGATTGGAAAAATGACAGTAAATGGCACACCATTCCCTAGCATGAAGTAAAATCTATTCGCATAATACTCAAAAAGCCGTTATACTAAGCTTAATGAACTTAAAAAGGAGGTGCCTGGATGCAGAAATACCCTGTTGCAGATATTTTAGATGTCTGCATTGAAGCCGGTCAGGTTATGCTGGAAAACGGGGCAGAAACTTACCGGGTGGAAGATACAGTCTACCGTATTGCCAAAAGCTATCATTTAATTTACATTAATGTCTTTGTTGTACCGACCGCTCTGATTTTGACTGTGCAAGGAGAAGATGGTCTCGACCATACGGAACTGTTGCGCATGACAGACCGTCAGACGAATCTCGAAAAAGTATCGATGGTCAATGATCTATCCAGGCTGCTCGCTCAGCGTGCCCTGCCTCCTGCAAAAGTGAAACAGAAGCTGAATAACATACGAAATACTCCCCGCAACTTTTCAGAATGGCAGGCCAATTTTGCCATTGCTGTTGCCTGTGGCGGCTTTCCACTGCTCTTTGGTGGCTCGTATTACGATATGCTTCCCGCCTTCATAGCTGGAGGATTGGGTCATGTCCTATTCCAAAAAGTCAACCTCCTGACCAATGTCAGCTTTTTCGCGGAGATGGTTGCCTCTTTCTTTATCGGCCTGATTGCAGTTTTACTGACTGGCTTAGGTCTGGGGGATAATGTGGATATGATTATTATCGGCAGTGTCATGTCACTTGTGCCCGGTATGGCAATCACTAACAGTCTCAGAGACTTGATGGCCGGACACCTGCTGGCCGGAGTAGCCGTGCTGGCAAAAGCCTTGCTTACCGCAGGAGCGATTGGAATTGGCATCGCCATTGTCCTAGCCTTTATTTAAACTCAAAAGGAGTTCAACAATATGGATTTAAATTACCTCTCATATTTTATTGCCGCCTTGATTGCTACTTTTGGCTTTGGCGTGCTGTACAATGTTCCCACACGCACCCTGTTTGCTTCCAGTGTATCTGGTGCAATCGGTTGGATTGTGTATTTCTTTCTTTCCTTTCAGCTGGAGCTGGACTTGTTCATAGGGGTCGGGGTGGCTGCCTTTTTAGTGGCCTTTTTCAGTCAATGGTATGCACGACACTTTAGAATGCCTGTGATTGTCTTTGCTATTCCGGGTATCATCCCGCTTGTTCCGGGTGGTTCCGCTTATAATATGATGCGGGCATTCATTGAAGGCCAGTCCGATACGGCCCTAATGTTTGCGACAGAAACCTTTCTCATCTCTGGTGCCATCGCTTTAGGCTTATCCGTCAACAGTGGTCTATTCCAAGTCTTTTCCAACCGGGCATTTGAGAAAAGAGAGAAACGTTATCTGCCTTAATTACCACTGGGACATATTTTTCACCCATATAACCTGTTTTTCTTTATCCAACCCTGATATAAAAGGGTAAAGTTAGATTGTTCGTAGAACAGATTTACATTGTGTGCCACTGAATCAACACCTTTTATCGAGCTGTATCAATAATTGTACTTATGATGCAACTCACTAGATTAAAGCAGTAGAGTTGTATTCAAATCGACTCTTTAGAATCAACCCATAACACTAATTAAGGGCGAGTAGTATCCAGTGAAGCTTTCTGGATACCACTCGCTTTTTTTCTGATAAACCAGTTGTATCTAGATGACGTTTCTGTATACAACTCGATGTTCAATTTTTAATGAGTGTACGTTTGTCAGCTGTTTTAGATACAACTGCATATAAATTGACTGCCGACTTGACATTATTAAAGGCTCATGAGCATTTACTATCAAGAATGGTGTATTGAAAAAACGATCGACCCTCTTAAAAGGGCCGATCGTTACTCTTGTCGAATTTAATTTCTTACATTCCTACATATGGAGCCGGGTTAACAGGGCGTCCATTTTTGTGAATTTCAAAGTGCAAGTGTACACCCGTTGATGTTCCAGTTGTACCCATGATACCAAGCTGCTGACCTTGAGAAACCGTCTGCCCTCTTGATACTGATAGGTTCGGTGTTAGGTGAGCATACATTGAAGAGTACCCGTTACCGTGGTTGACCACTACATAGTAACCTAGAGAGTGGTGGTAAGTTGCAGTTGTTACAGTTCCGCCACGTGTTGCTCGGATAGGACCACTTCCTGCGATATCAATACCGCTGTGCATTGCTCTCGTTCCGTGAACCGGGTGAATACGGTAACCGAATCCAGAAGTCAGGCGTCCACTTGCTGGACGAATCCATCCTGAGCTTTGAGAAGGTGCTGGATTTGAAGGAGCACTTGCTTGTTTCTCTGCTTCTTCGCGTTCTTTTCTTGCCTGTGCTTCAGCTTGACGACGCGCTTCTTCACGACGCTGTGCTTCAGCCTGCTGACGTTGTTCCTCGGCACGACGCTGCTGAGCTGCTGCTTGTTGACGCTCTTCTTCTGCACGACGCTCTGCTGCGGCCTGCTGGCGCTGTTCATCTTCACGACGTTGTGCTGCTGCTTGTTGACGTTCTTCTTCCGCACGACGCTCTGCTGCTGCTTGGCGAGATTCTTCTTCACTACGGTTTGAAGCTGAAGTTGTAGCCTGCTGTTCTTCCTCAGAACGGCGCTCCGCTGCTGCCTGCTGGCGTTCTTCTTCTTCGCGACGTTCTGCCGCTGCTTGTTGACGCTCTTCTTCTTCTTCACGTAATTCCTGAGCTTCACGTTCTGCTTGTTGTCTCGCTTCCTCTTCAGCAGCAAGGCGTGTTGCTTCTTCTTCCGCACGACGACGCTCTTCCTCTTCACGGATACGCTGTTCTTCTAAACGTTTTTCTTCTGCAATACGCTCTTCTTCATTTTCAATCTCAGAAGATAAATTCATTGCCTTTTGTGCTAATGCATATTGTTCTTTCACGAAGGTTTCTTTTTCATTTTCGTTCATTTCATATAGTTCAGCAACGTGCATGATTTCATTATCTAATTCAATCTGCTGGATTGCCAATTCATCACGAGTCTCTTCCATTTGGGTTAGAAGAGCCACAACTTCTTCACGTTCTGCTTGAACTTTTTCTTCAGATTCCTCAACTTGTTTCTGATCACGAATCTGATCTTCAACAATGTTACGGTTTGCTGAAACTAACTGGCTTACAATGCCTACACGACTGATTAGATCGGATAAATCTTCTGCAGACAGAATAATATGTATGATATTCGTCGCATTCCATTGGGTTTGTGTAGCACGAGCCTGGTGCATGAGTTTTTCATTACGCTGGTTAATCAGTACAGTTAAGCGGTCGATTTCTTCGTTCAACCGTTCAATTTCCTGATTCGTTTCTTCAAGTCGCTTACTCTGGTCAGTTAAGTCAGCTGTCAGTTCTGAGATACTGACTTTGAGTGACTGAATGTGACCTTCCAGAACTTCTCTTTCTTCAGCTAGCTGCTGCATTTCTGCTTCAGTTTCTCCAATGACTGAATCCAGTTCACCTGAGCGGCTTTCGACTTCCTGCTTTTCTTCTTTCAGTTCGTCCAGTACGCTTTCAGCTTGTACAGCTGAACCGGCAAACGGCATCGAACCTGCTAACATAATAGTAGTTATAAATCCAAGTGTAATTTTTTTATTCAAAATAGTTCCTCCATAATCTTCTCTGTCCCACGACGTTTTTTGTAGATTATCATAATCATTCATTTTAAGTTTAAATTGTGTTTGGTTAATTAAGCTAAACTTATAATAGCATCTAGAGAGAAAATATTAAGCTTTTAGGTCATTACAGTTCTGTTACACTTATATTTAGTCAAATTTCAGACAAAAAATGTGATAATACTTAGAATTCATACTACGCCATTCAGAGTTATCGCTTGACAAATACTTTTAAAACTGAACTGTCAGCGTTACCATGCCTTAATTTGAAATTTTAATCATGAATAAATCCTTTTACTTTTGAATATAAATACACATCGTTATATTATGTTTGTTATTCTTTTTTGGGTTTCCTATGTTCTTGTAAGTTCTTCTGTTATAGGAAAGAGTGTTCGAGCTATCGTTTTACTGACTTACAAAATGCTGAGGTAATCTACTAGCAAAACACTTTATGTGCATGATGACGAACAAAAGAGCATGATCCAATTTGGACCACACTCTTTCCTGAATAATTCATAGCTCTATAATTTAAGCTGGTTTCTTGAATAAATTAATCGTTCTTGGAAAAATTGGGAATTTTTCTACAAAATAGTACGTTCTCGAAGTAGATTTTAACTAAATGAACCTTCTTACGATTCTCTTGTTTGTTTGAAGGCATACTTCTCCCTTGTAGACGATTGATTCAAAAAATTAACGTGATGACTGATTTAAATCCATTGAC
>NZ_BAAGPH010000036.1:0-15830 GCF_054784355.1 Alkalibacterium psychrotolerans
AGGAGCTTTGGAAAGGGTCGTTATGGTCACATAGTTACTTTGCCAGCACTGTAGGCGACGTCTCCAAAGAAGTTGTGCTGCAATACGTTCAGGACCAGCTAAAAGAATACAATAGCGGGCGTTCGAGGCGTGATTCATCCCCTGGTTGAAACCTGGGGTTTTCTCACTAACGCCCCGTATAAATAAGAACTACAATCAGAACCGACAGCATTACAACTTTAGCAAGCCTTTTATTAACCAGCTTTTTTATGCTTGTCGTTTCATTTAGTCCTCCATCAGAATTATCTTCCCCCGCTTCTTCTTTTATAAATAAATCATCAGACAACTGTTCTGAAAAGTGTCCTTCAATGGCTTCATACTTCTCCAGTTCGCTTTCTACCAGTCTTCTCTCTTCTGCCGAAGCCTTCCCTTGTTTATACCGTTCTAGTATCTCTTTAAAATTCATAAGTATCCTCCTTCAGTCGTCTTCCCAGTTTTTTTCGAGCCCGATACAGAAGTGTCTTTGCATTCATTTCAGACACCCCTAACGTTTGGGCAATATTTTTGATAGACAGTTCACCGTAATAGAACAAGTGCAGAACTTCCCGATAAATTTCCGGCTCAAGCGTCATCAGATGACGGTAAAGGCGCTTATCTCGGTCCTGTTTAAGGTAACGGCTGGCAGGTTCTTTATCCGGTGTTTCCTTGAGTGTCTCCTCGTGATAATCTACAGGACTCGATCTGCCTTCTTTTTTTTTGACATCAATGTAGTGGTTTTTTAACACACGAAATAGCCAGAATTTAAATGGACCGTCAGGCTTGTTTGATGTAATCAATGCTTTGTAGAAGGTTTCACTCACCAGATCTTTAGCCATAACCTCATCACGGCAGAGACTCAGTGTATACAGGTGGAGTTCTTTATGATAGTTCTTATAGGCTTTGTCTATGGCATCCGGCTTCATTGAAACCCTCCCTTTACTTTATATACGGATAAAACTGAAAAAGGTTACACATTTATTAAAAAAAATCACTGACTCCATTATAAATGAAATCAGTGACTGTTTATTTTTTATTACCTTGATGCTTTTGGCGGCTGACAGACTTCGCACTTACGCTGTCCGTTTTTTTTGAATTTGGTAAATGTTTTTTCGAAAGTATTGCCGCATGAGCATCTGAATTCCAGTTTTTGTGAAAAACCATGATACTCTGTTGATAACAATTTGCTCTCAGAGTTGTTTTCCACATATTTATTTATTTCTTCAATCGTCCATCTTTTTCTCATTCTTATTCTCCTTAGTTCAACGGGTCCATTTCTCAACATGATTCATTGAGGTGTCTTCACTATTAACAGGTTAATAGTATACCATTCACTGAGAGGGAATAACAGGTGATTATCCGTACACTCTATTTTACTGATAGATAACCAGTCCTGGCTGTGGATCAAGGTCCATGACTTCTTCCGGAGTCATTAATGGATTATCGTAATGCACACCCGGTCTGTCTGAGTAGTAGTACCATAGTTTGAAGCCTTTATAGGGAATATTTGTTGCTTCAGCTACCCGGTCGTGCGTCGCACGTTTACCTTCCGGTGCCCCCCAGCCAGATGTGTTGTGAACAAGAAGGACAGGGTCAAAGTCGCTTGATGCATCTTCCACATCATGTATCATCTTTTCTACAAACTGATGGAAGACGAACTGTCTAGTACCCTGAATCTCGTTGTCTTCAATATAGGCCTGCATAATTTCCTGAACCTCATTCAATTCTGTACCGGTTATGTGTCCAACTTCCTGCATCGGTCTTTCTGTACGCCATTCCGGGTCAAGTGCCAGCTGAACATTCGGGTATCTCAGGAAGGACTGTATTTCCTGAATCGAATAAGTCGGGTGGTGTCTGCCCATCTGGTGATCGATATAGACAAGAATTCCTCTTTCATAAGCCGCTTCGATGTAGGAAAGCACCAGGTCATAATCCATCTTAAACACTTCGCCACCTGGCTGAACTGTTCCATATACTAAGTAAACAGCAGGAATCGTTCCTTTATCCTCTAGTATTTCATCATATTCATCGGCAGTTTCAGTGACTAAATCCAGTAATTCATCGACTGGGTGACGACCGACTATTCCCATAATTTCAGAATTAGGGTGACCATAATAGGCTACGACGGTATGGTCTTCAAAGAGTGTTGGAGAAGCATAAAACTCATTCAGTTCTTCATCATTAAATTCTGTCAGCTGGTGCAGTTCATTCAGGTCATCGGTAGTAAATTCAGAAGATACCCATCCTTCATTCAATGACGGGTTATGGTGTTCAATCTGATACCAGACAACATCTTCTTCTTCTTCTGTTTCCTCAGTAATACGGACTTCATTTCCTTTTCTCAATGATCCTAAATCAGCACTTTCAGAAGACCCCTCTGCTCTAATTGTCAGACGGTCCGCTGTTATGTATCTGACATTTTCCTGATTTCCAAAACCGGAAATTGTTTCTTCTTCCTCATCCTCTTCAGCATCTTCAACTTCGTCAGAAGACTCATCTTCAGAATCGTCTCCTTCACCGGAATCAGCTGCTTCCTGTTCACCTTCTGATTCATCTGTTTCAGTACCTGCTTCACTGTCAGCCTGCTGTTCAGTTCCAGCTGAATCTTCCGGAGTGGTTTCCTCTTCGGTACAGCCTGCTAATGCAAAAAGAAACAACGACGTGAGTGTAAGTAAACGTGCGTATAATTTTTTCGACATATTTTTTTCCTCTCTATTTAACTGAGTTTATTCAGTATCAGTCTTTTCCTGTGGATAAACGAGCCCCATCTGCCTTCTGCATTCATCTAAAAGTTCCATCACTTCAATCGTACTCCGAGCGGTAATATGTTTTCCTTCTTTTCTTCCCGAACGGATATCCTCGGCGACATTTGAAAACTGGTTGCCATAAAGCAGATCCTCAGTTGTGAAGCGTTCAACTGTATCCCCTACAGTCAGAATCGCTTCTTTTGCCATATGAAACTGCGGGACGCTAATCGAGCCTTTTGTTCCCTTGATTTCATAAAAGTGCTCTCCGGCTTTTGCCATTGAAACAGACATGTTTGCTCTAAAATCTCCATAGTCAAAAGTAATCTTTTCTTCATAGTCGACTTCCTTCACAACTGCTTCACAGTCAATTGATTCAGGCAGGCCGAACAGTTCATACGTATACCGGACATTGTAAACCCCTAAGTCCATAAGAGCCCCACCAAGCATAGACGGTGTGGTGAGACGAGGATTAACCGGTTTATTTAACAGCGACACTTCAAATGCACTGTTCACTTCAGTAAGTTCTCCAATTATTCCGGAGTCCATCCATTCTTTTACTTTCAAGGCAACCGTATTATGCCAAGTCCACATAGCTTCAGACACGTAACTATCCTGTTTCTTGGCATAGTCAAATACGTCTTTTGCCGCCTCTGCATTCACTGCAAACGGTTTTTCACACAACACTGGCTTGTTATGATCAATACACAGCTTCGTGTAGTATTCATGCAAATCATTGTTTACGTTTATGTAAACCCCCTCTACACCAGGTGCAGTAATCGCTTCTTCAGCTGTATCGTATACGTTTCCCCCAAACTGTTTAACAAAGTCTTTCGCCTTGGATTGTGTTCGGTTCCAGACTGCTACAATTTGATTGCCTTCAGTCTGTACCAGTTCACTTGCCGTGCCTTGCGCAATGCCTCCGCTCCCAATGTAAGCCCATCCAAATTTAGTCATAATTAGCGTCCTTTCAAAAAAACTGCCTTGGTTTTTATTAAAAATAAAATAGTATTATAATAGCTTAATGACCTTCAGCTTACAATTATTTATATAGTTATCCTTTAAACAATGTCACTCATGAAAGTAAAATAAACAAAAAACTGTGACAGATAAAATACAATTGAACCGAACGAGTCTTTAAATTAGATAAAGCGAGTTAACTGGTTATTAACAGTAATAGAGGAACGGTCATATGTTTATACCGTCCTCAATCAGTTATGAAAATACATTGTCACTTTATGGGTTGCAGAAGTTGCAATTCCCCGGGTCCGCTGACTCCTCACCATTTGGAAAAGTTTCTTTTTCATTATAGCCGCATTTTTTGCATTCATAAATATAGGCTTTAATCAAATCTGTAGGAAGGCTGCACCAGCTGCAAGGGAGACCTTTCACTCTCTCGGAGATTTGGTAGCCCGGCCAGCTGCAGTTCGGACAAAGACTTGTCATTTTTGACACCATATCCTTGGTCGCTGCTTCAATTACTTTCATCCTTCTGGGATTGTACATAGCTCTCAAATCCGTTTCAATAAAAATACTTTTGTCTTCCGAGCAGTCTAAGAGCGTCTGCACTGCTTCTTCCAGCGAGTCAGTTGAAACAATCCCCTTAATAATTTCCGTGCCTTTATGACTAGTCTCTCTCACTTTCACAATGACCCCTGTTTCAGGAAAACCTATGGATTCTGCAAAGCTTAGGGCCTCCTCAAAAGAATTAACCTTGCTGCCTTTATAGTTTGCTTCTGTAGAGGTAGCCATGCCGATCAATTCCAGACTGTTTTCCCGGTCTTTAAGCAGGACAATTTCCCGATTAAATGGAAAAAATGGAATAACGGGATGCGAACCGAAGCTGCCTTCACTGGCAATCGCCAGCGTTTCATTACTGAATGCCATAGCTCGTTCTGCTTTCCTTTGAGCAGCTTCAAGCTGGTTGCCTCTTCGTTTAACTTCTCCTGAAAATGTTCCAAATTCATCAGAGTTAAAGCCTTTTGGCACAAGCAAATTAATTCCCACTTTTTCTTTTAAAACCGGGGCAATAACCTCTTCTTTTTTATGCATGGAAGCCAGTACTGCTATCCGTTCAGCAAACAGACTGACATTATTTTCTTTATTCATTATTAAACTCCTTTAACGCTTTTACATACTATTGTCATTTTGTTATATACTATCAGGCTTCACCAGATAATGCACTGTTTTTTGTAAAAAAAAAATCCCCCTGATGCAGCTGTTATAAGTCTACATCGGAGGAATCTTTTCTATTTACAATTCATCTGTATTAAACAAGTCTGTCTTCTGAAATGACAACATAGATGCTGTCGATTTTTCCTTCTCGGTTAAACAGCAGCTGACTTGTTGCTGAATCAAGTTCTTCAGCATTATCCAGCTCGGTGCTCTTGCTGTCTGTAAAATTAACAGTTATTGCTGCTTTTTCGCCAACTGTATACACCACGGGAACAGAACAGAATGTGAAGCCGAGCGTCTCTTCTTTCAGTTTAATGACACGGTTTTCTGAGCCATCAATTGACGGAAGGGTCCAGTCTGTTTCATTAGTTAAAAATTCTGATTTTTTAAGCAGTGAAGGAGCGAAACGAACACGACCTTCTGTTACTTTCACACCCAGTTCATCCAGCCTTGAAATAAAGTCTTCTTTTACCTGACCAGTCATTCCTGGCTGCTGAACTCCCGCAAAGCTTGGGGTATGGGAATAGGCTTCTGTCGGGAACCCACCATATTCTTCAGGAGATTTGTCCAGGCCAATTCCTGCTTTCGTTTCTTCATAGTCCTTCATCAAGTCAGCTGCTTCTTCCGTCATGCCGTCTTCATTATAGACTGCATTGAAATTCTCCTGAGTAGCCAGCACTAGTTTTGAAACCATGTGCCAGTATATAGAACCTAGACCTTCATACTTGTAGAAAGTGCCTGAACGACCAGTAAATGCATGATGATTGAAGAGGTCTGAAAATAATTCCTCAACTTCTTTGATTACTTCATCGTTGTACTCACCAGTTTCTTCAAGCGCCTCTCTGATTTCTTCACCGTTTCTAAAGCGGCCGTTGAAATGATACTTGCCGTTTACATCTTTTTCAATAAAGCGGGAACGTTTCTGTTCCAGTTCAGCTTTTAGAATGTCAGACGACATAACAGCTTCTTCAGGCACGACATTTTTTCCCAGGAATCTTGGCAGATCACGGTTCGGATACAGCATGTAGCTGTTCTGATCTTCACGGTAAATCGCACTGTTTCTGAGTGCTTTTAATACTTCATTGGCTTCTTTTCCATCAAGTGCTTTAGAACTTAACACAGCCACCTGACCTTCAAGCATTTCATATAAGTTGGAAATACTGCACTGCTGGTCACCGAATGTAATCAGGTTATAGGAGTGATACAGGCCGTCTGTTCGTTTATTTTTTCCGATTGAATCCGTTAGATGGGCAATTGACACATCTACAAATTCCTGAAGCGATGCCATTGACAGCGCAGCTTTATCACCGGAAAAGCCGTTAGTATATATGGACTCTCTATACGCTTCACCAATTCTTCCGAGAGTTTGAACAATATCAAAACGCGTCTCATCTGACAGCTTGCTGCCGAGTTCTTTCTCATTTTCCAGCAGGACAGCTTTTGTATCTTCAAACATCTTCAGCACTTCTTCAGAGACTTCAATCGTCTCTTCCTTGATTTCTTTTAACAGGTCGTTCAAATATACTTGGAAACGGTGCATGTAGTAAAGTGTGACCATTGACAAGCCATTTCCGACTAAAGCGTTATTAGCATCATTCCATTCGGGACGCTGGGTATTCATCCAAATGCCGCCTTCGGGAACATAATTAGAAAACTTGGACAGCATTGTTACCAGAAGTTTTTCCATCAGATTGACTTTATATGTTTCATCTCCATTATACAAGAGCTTGCCATCCGATCCGATACGGGCAGTCCGGTTGTCAATATCCGCTTCTTTATCATCATCGTATTCAATACTGTTTCTCGGGTCTTTTACGAGTGCATCAAAGCCTTTAATTTTGTAGGGAACATTTGCGTAAACGAAAAGGTCTTTGTGCATTAACTCTTTCAGTTTTTCAGGATTATATGATTTCGACAGTTCCATCAGTTTCAGTAGATAGATAATCTGGTGGTCACCCCAGTAGCCGATATTTGACCACGGATCTTCAGGGTCCAGTGTTTCCCAGTCAATTCCGTCCTTGGTGATACGATAAGGATTATACCCGTCTGCAGTCGATGCATTAACGAATTTAGCTATGATACTTTCTGTATAGGCTGGATAGGAGACAGATAAGGCTTCCCAGTTCTGGAAAATATCCCGCCAGTTCCCTTCAAATTTCAGTTCCTTGCCGCCATCTTCTTTAACCACTTCAATATTGAATTTGTTCCATGGTCGGCTTGGATCACCATGACGTCGGCTGAACGTTAGAGGCAGATACTCGAATACCAGTCGCTCAAAATCAGGGCTGTTCAGTTCTCCAGCCTGCTCAAGCAATTCATTGTAATCCACTGTATCAGAAAGACTGTTCAGGAAATGCTCCTGCTGCTTGTAAACATCCTTGTTCCATGTGTAGGCAAACGTTTTAAAATCCTCTGTACTGATAGTGTAGCCATCTGTATAAATACCGCCACGCATAATGTTATAAAGCGTATTGGAGAAATGTCGATAGCTGGCTTTTTCGTTGCCGGTTGACTGGAAACCGTCCGCTTCAAATACTAGTTTTTCTAAATTACGGTCTCCTCTAGCTACATCAGAAGACACCTCATCTAGTATAGTTTCATTTGTAGTGATTGAATCAATTAGAGCTTCGACTTCCGACGCACTCTGGTTAAGTTCAGAAATAATGGACCAGGTCTTGGACGCACCTGCATCAAGTTTAACGTCGTCTGTCACATAATAAGACCCTCGTCTGCCTTTCACATCATCTTCTGTCTGCACATCTTTGTTACTTGAGAAAGTTTCTACTTGCTGCTCTGATAATAAGTATCCCGGATTATCCAGACCTTTGGACCAGACTGTGGTTGCCTTGAGAGACTCACTTGGTTCAGCTTTATCCGTTAAAATGGAACTCAGGGTATAGATGCCAAGTCCCGCTTTCTCAATCAGTTCTGATCGTTTATACCCATCAACCAGGGTGCTCTTGGTTGTCTGCAGCAATGTGTTGACTCCGTATGGCAGGATGTTTCTTATTCCATCCAGTACGCGTACAGTCAGGGTCTCGTCTCCTAAATTAACTAGATTCGATTCTTTCACAAAACCGAATGTATTACTGTTCTTCCACGTATACGTGTATTTCACATCCAGATCATGGTTAATTTCTTCAAACATAATCTTATTTCCGGTCGTATTTTTATACAGATTTCTAGTCAGTGTGTAAACATTGGTGTTATGACGGGAAAAAGGCTTCCACAGATACTGTTTGTCGTCACGGCTGACGATAAGAACTGTATGTGACCCTGTCGTTTCAGCACTGTCATGAATTTTGTCATCTGTATCATAAGGGAAAAGAGCCGATTCGGCATTTTTACGGCCGCATGTCAGCCCTCCTGTACTGGAAATGAACATCCAGTGATCGACATCCGACACGACGGTCATAAAAAACGGATTCATTTGATTATAGTGCTCAATTTTGAAAAACGTCTCATCGTTGATGCTGACGGTTTCCATAGAAACCTCGTTGGTAGTTTGAGTTAATTCTGTTTTGCCTAAATATAAATTGGTCTGTGTCATAATGATTTCCTTTCTTTTCTAAATTAAATTGAGGTTAAGTGATGTCGATTGCTTTGCGACAGACTATCATTGTTACGTACTTTTTTATGCATATAAGAAATTACACTAGCTCTTAATTTTCGACAGCTTTTTTGCCTTGCTGATAAAATTCATAGACTCTTTCCCATTGCTTTGTTTCGCCAGGTTCGAGATTGATGTCGATAAACAGTTCCGGACAGACCACATGCGTATATCCCCATAATGCTACTTTTGAAGGGATGAAGTCAGAGACTTCTTTTACACCCGCACCAATTTCATGGTTAAATAAATCCCAATTATAGTCAGCAGGTATCTCTTTCCAGTCAATGCTGGCATAAAAGTCCGCTTCGGGTGTCTCATTCCATGTCAGCTGATTACCATCTTTACTTATGGATCCGACAGCAATGTCAATACTCTCCATATTAGGCAGTGTCAACTGGTAATCACTGCCTACAGACTGATTGTTCATGCCGATAAAATTATGCGAGTACTCATTGGTATTTATGGGCTTGTTTCCTGTATTAGTTAACTCGTAGCTTAGGGTTAAGCGGTTAACCTTTAAAGATATTTTTTTAACCAGCCGGTAGCCATAGCCACTCTCAGTTGAGCTGGTTAAATCGAAGGTTACTGCGTCTTCTGTTTGAGTGATGTCTATGTTAAGCGGTGTGACATCATAACTGTTAAAAAAATCATACTCTTCCTGAGACTGTTTTTTTAGCAGGCCGACACCTATTTTTGGAAAACTTTCGCCTGGCTTGATGTCATCATATCCGATTGGTTTATCTAGCCCAAATTCATTACAAAAACCCAGTCCCCCGGTTCCTTTTCCTTCTTCTAGTTGTTCCGGCACACAAAAACTAACTCTTTCATCAAGAACAATCTGACTGATGAAACCTGTCCAGTCAAAACGCGAACCCTCATATATTTCACCAGGCTCCTGGATGGACACTTTTAGCCGATTATTTTCTAAGTAAAGCATCTGTCGCTTCCTCCTTAAACTTTAAACCATCACCTTCATGGCTATTATGTAAAGTCCGATAAAAGTTGATTGCTCATAGACTCCAATATAACTGTGAATGTTCCTACTAAGACTAGCATATTATCTCCAGAAAACAAAGCGCTTAACCCATCAATTTTAATCCTTTAAATAATTGTGTTATTTCCTACAACTGTATATTTTAAAAAGAAAAGCAGTGACTGAAAAAGAACGTTCTCTCTTCAAGTCACTGCCAAAGTTATTATTCTATAAGTATTGCTACAAAGTACTGGGACGACAATTTTTTTTAATTAGAGCTTTTATTCAAACTGTAGCTGGAAGGATTCTGGCACAAAGGCGGGTGTCTGTCTTTCTAGAATGTGTAGTACCAATTTTGATACAAGTACACCTGGACCTAGTGCCTGCCCCACACTGATAGTCGGAATGGTTTTCTCAGCTATCCATTGGCCTATTTTTTCTTCTGTAGCGTAATCGGGGAGAATTTCGCTATACCCTGTAGGTGGAAACGTCTGACCCTGCAACTCATCAATGGTCACATCTTCTGGAATGCCTACGTAGTCTTCAAAACTTAAGCCATCAGGTGAAAATGTCAACACAGACGTTCCAAATCCTAGTGCTACTGCAGTAGTAATAAACAGATTTTTTCGGCGGCCGGCACGGTGTAACGCAACAGATTCAGGGAAAGCAAAATAGTCAACCGCATCAATAACGTAATCTGCTTCTTCTACAAATCTGTCGACATTTTTTTCGTTTACCCCATCCAAGTAACAGTCAATTTCCATCTCAGGGTTAATGGTAAGCAAGTGTGCTTTGAGGGCTTCAGCTTTCATCTGACCGACTGTCTTATGTGTAGCAGCACACTGTCTATTGATATTTGACACATCAAATGTATCCGGATCAGCCAATATTAATTTACCAATACCCATTCGTGCAAGCAATTCTGCAGAAAAACCGCCGATACAGCCACATCCCGCAATTGCTATGGTCGTGTTATGCAGTTTCTCGACCTCTTCTTCCGACATAATCCCGATATTTCTTGAAAATTGTTCTTTAACCATAATTAAACTTCCTTTCCTATTGTCTTGTTTTCTGATTCCATCAAATAGTCGTACAGTGGCTTTCTTTTTTCCTTGAGGGCCATGAGGCATTCTGATAAATCCAGCATGCATGGGATAGATTTTGACCCTAGGTACACAGTTGGTTCGCCAATCACTTCAAAAGGAAACTTGAATATTCTATTTAAATAGCGGTAAACACGCTCATCTACACAGCAAACCCAGTGCGACAGGTCAGTTTCCATTGAATAGTTAAAAATTGTCCGAATAATCCCCAGCCCAACATCGTGCTTCGGCATTTTTGTGAAGGCACTTACTTCTGCATACTTACCCGAATCCAATAGCAATAGTTTTTTCATTTGCTCTTCAAATATAGCGAAATTACGAATAGTCGGCAGCTCTTCCAATGAATTAAAAATTAATCGGGTGACACCTACTACCTCCTGGGTGTCTGCTGTCTGGACGACAAAATATTTTGAACTGTCAACGTAGGGATCGTCCTCATTCTCTTTAATAAAGCCCACTTCCTGGTACCGTTGGTAATGCAACGCCATTGCTTCTTTAAACAAGCTACCTTCAGCCAGTTTAAAATAATATCCTTCTTCGTCTATCAAAATGTAACACTCCTTTATTAATTTTTATTACTCTTATATTAAACTCTAGATAAGAGTGAAATAAAAGTCTTTTTTGTATTTATTTCCATTATTTTCTGAGGTTATAGTTATTTACTCAAAAAAATGCTATTCTTTTAATGGATGATTACAAAAAAGAAAACTAGGATGATAGCATTAATGACCAATATTGCAAAAGAAAAAGAACGTTTATTGACTGATTTAACAACCAGTTATGATAAAAACCTGAACAAACAGGTCCTTTATATTACATTTATATACACGCTCTTGAGTATTTCATGGAATCTCCTTTTCAGATGGTTCAATCTGCCTTTTTCACGAGCAAACTTAAGCATTCTTTTCTCAATTTTATTTGTATGGTGTTTGGTCTATTTTAGCAACAGACTTACATCCATTAGCTCACAATTCAAGACATACATATTGGCTTTCTTTTCGGTTTATATAATAATTAGTCTTTATTTTGGATCAGGTTATTCTGAGTCGTGGAGTTACTTTCTACTTATTCCTGTCGTTATCAGTTTATACGGCAAGAAAGCATTATTATTATTCTCCTCCACTATTGGCTTTATCAGTCTGACTATTGTGAGCTTCTTTTTTCCAGTAGGGACGTATTATGAAACAGATACGATAGACTTATCTAATCGTCTCTTGTTATATCTTATCGTAGCGACATTCAGCTATCTTTTACTGATTAAACTGAATATGCTGTATGACAAACAGGTTAATACTGTCATACATGCGATGGAGTTGAAACTGGAACAAGTTGTTCAAAGCTTTATTGTGGCAATGGAAGCTAAAGACGCTTACACGTTTGGCCACAGTGAACGGGTCAGCCAGTATGCTGTGGCCATCGCTCAGCAACTTCCACAGTATCAGGATGAAAACAAGCTAAAAAACATCAGACTAAGTGGGCTGCTGCACGATATTGGAAAAATCCACATATCCGATGACATTTTAACAAAACCTGATAAACTGACTAAAAGTGAGTTTGAGGTGGTTAAAAGTCATACTACTATTGGGGCTCAGATGGTTGAAAAAGTAGAAGGACTTGAAGGCTTAAAATGTGGCGTTCTTTACCATCATGAGCGTTGGGATGGGACAGGTTACCCAAAAGGTGCTCAAGGACTTGAAATTCCATTAGAAGCGAGAATACTCGCTGTAGCGGATGCCTTTGACGCCATGACATCCACCAGAGCTTATCGCAGAGGTCTTTCCTTTAACGAAGCATACAGCCAGGTATTGACTAATCTCGGCACACAGTTCGATCCCAATCTACGTGAGGCGATTGAATCAGCAAAAGAAGCGATTCTAAAAATTCACGTTAAGAATCAAAACAATCTGGATGATTTAGAAAAACTGACTGACTTTCTATAAAATGCAACAAAAATCTCCCCTACTGACAGTTCTATGCTGTCGGTAGGGGAGATTTTTTAATTTTTAAGTTTTAGTAGTCAGATTGAGCTGCTTCTTAAATATTCAAATCAATCTCAAGCATTAAAGGCGTGTGATCCTGGCGGTCTCCTGAGTCAATCATATCAGATGTTTGTACTTTATCTGCCAGACGACTGCTAACGAGCCAGTAATCAATTCTCCAGCCGGAGTTATTGATTTTACTCGTTTTAGCACGCTGATTCCACCATGAATAGCGTCCAGTTACATCACCATGCAGATGACGGAAGGTATCTGTAAATCCTCTATTCAATAAGCGTGTAAATCCTTCACGCTCTTCGTCAGTGAACCCAGCTGACTTGTGATTTCTCTCAGGGTGAGCCAAATCAATTTCTTTGTGTGCCACGTTGTAGTCACCCGTTGCGATTACTGCTTTTTTCTCGTCTAAAGATGATAAATAGTCGGCATATTTTTCGTCCCAGATTTGGCGCTCTTTTAGTCTGACCAGGCCTGACCCTGAATTTGGCGTATAGACTTGAGTCACGTATACCTCATCAAATTCGAGTGTGATAATCCGTCCTTCTTTATCCATTGTATCCGGTGCTCCGATTTCAGGATAGGAAACTTCTGGCTTCAGATGGCTCTTATACAAAAACATCGTTCCCGCATAGCTTTTTTTAGCCGGCTCTTCAGACACTCTCCAGACGTATTCATAGTCCGGGAATAGTGTACTCAAAATTTTATCATGTTTTTTTGAAGGGCCAGTTCTAGGTAGTTTTGTTTCTTGGATGGCAATAATATCAGGATTCTGTTCGATAATGGTATTCATAACCTCTCTGGACATTACTGCACGATTGGAGTCGCTCGTTAAGGTTGCATTCAATGAATCGATGTTCCATGTAATTAATTTCACTGTTATTCTCCTTTGCTTCTTTTTACACTACTCTTTCTATTTTAACATTAAAGAGCGTGGAGAACGATTATTTCTAACTGAAAACTGACTACATTAAATTAGACAGCAGCGCTGTGGATCAGAAACTATTATTTTTTCCTCTGTGTTATTAAGCCCTAATCATGCCCACTACCAATAGCATCTTTGACACTGTCAAACCCATACTTTCTCAGCGTGGCGGGTAACTGATCAATCAATTCCTTGCATATCATCGGATTTTGAAAATTGGCCGTCCCGACAGCAACGGCACTCGCACCGGCCATCAAAAATTCCAGAATATCTTCCGTTGTGAGAATGCCCCCCATCCCTATGATGGGAATATTAACAGCTTGATATACCTCATAGATCATTCGAATAGCGACAGGTTTTATCGCCGGTCCCGATAACCCGCCTACCTTATTGCTCAATAACGGTTTTCTACTATTTAAATCTATTTTCATACCCGTCAACGTATTAATCATCGTCAACCCATCGGCACCTGCACGTTCTACCGCTTTTGCGATTGCGACAATATCCGCAGCATTTGGAGATAATTTAACGTAAACGGGGATATCAGACTGCTTTTTAACACGCTTAGTCACTTCATAGGCTACTTCTGGAACCATACCGAACTGCACACCTCCCTCTTTTACATTGGGACAGGATATATTCAGTTCAATCGCATGAATCAGGTCCGTTTGCCTAAACGCTGCAGCAACATTCTCATATTCCTCTACTGTACTGCCAGCAATATTAGCTATGACGGGTAAATCAAAAGACCCAAGGAATGGCAGTTCCGTTTCAATAATACTCCGTACCCCCGGATTCTGCAGCCCAATCGCGTTCAGCATACCTGATCTTGTTTCCGCCACGCGAGGTGTACTGTTTCCCAATCGCTTCTCTTCAGTAGCGGCCTTAATCATAATGGCCCCCAGTTCACTTAAATCATAAAACTGACTGTATTCACGCCCAAAACTGAAGCAGCCGGATGCCGGCATTACTGGATTTTTCAATTGTAACCCTGGTAAGTTGACTGCTAGAGACATTATATTTTCACCTCTCCTGTATGGAAGACCGGACCATCCTGACAAATTTTCTTACTGCTTTTTTCATCTTGAGTTGGTACGACGCACGCATAGCAGGCACCAACCCCGCATCCCATACGCTCCTCCAGTGAGAGAAAGCCTTTTTTATCTTTTAGAGTCGATTCGATTGCTTTTAACATCGGATTGGGTCCGCAGGCGAAATAATAATCAAACACTGGTTGTTCACTCTTAATAATGTCTGTAACAAAACCGCGCTGTCCATAACTGCCGTCATTTGTGGTGACATAACAGTTTCCAAGTCTTTTAAACTCTTCTTCAAAAAAGACATCTTTTTCATTTTGAAAACCAATGACTGTGGTAACTCCAATGCCTTTCTCAACAAGTTTCTTTGCCAGATAATAAAGCGGGGGAACTCCAATTCCTCCTCCAATCAGGAGAGCATTTGTCATTTCAATCTGATCAATTCTATAGCCGTTTCCACAGGGAATGAGCATATTAAGTGGCTCACCTTTTCTCATCTTGCTGAGTTTTCGTGTCCCTTCTCCCAGCTCTTTGAAAACAAGCGTGAGTAAGCCTATTTTACTATCGACGTCAGCTATGGAAATTGGACGGCGAAGCATATGTTCGCTTGAAGAACCAATCTGAATATAAACGAACTGGCCGGGTCGAATGGTTTCAAGCAATGCCCCTTCCATTTGGATATCCATCTTAATAGTTTTAACTGCTATGACTTCTATTGATTGAAGCTCTGCATTAATCAATTTCATACTTTTACTCCTCCATTAATTAGTAGTTGCTACACTTTTAACTGGAGGTTTTCTTGAGCAACTTCAGGGCACAAAAAAACCTCTCTGCCAAGCTGCAAAGAGGACACGTACAGAAAAAAATCCGCACAAACTCATTACAACCTTGCATGCCTCACAGGACTTGCTTAAAGGTGCATCTCAAAATGTCATAAAACTAAACGTTTACTAACTTATTCACAAAAAAACATAAAATAAATACCCTTCTTCCACGGGTGAGAAAGAGGGCATAGAACGGCATATTCTATACTTTTTCCTTTTTCAGACTCACAGGACTGTAATTAAAGGGCGTTATTTCTTCTTATTATTCCAGTAATTAAGAGATAAGTCAATGGTGTATTATCCATAGTATGTGTAAAGCTATTCTCGGAAATTTATTCTAGAAATCTGAAACGCAGTTTATTGTTTTTGACTTTCTCAAGCCTTTTTTGCTGTTCGAGCTTTTAAAAGGCTTGAGAAAGTCAGTTCTAATTAA
>NZ_BAAGPH010000037.1:0-14960 GCF_054784355.1 Alkalibacterium psychrotolerans
ATTTCTGGAAAAAGTCATCCCTTGCGCCAGCAATTGACTTTTTTGGAAATTTTAACGAAAACCATTTGTGACGAAAGTAACAATCTGTGGAAATCATTTATTCTAAGTTTTATGCAACACTAGTGATCTTGTTATCAATTATTATCTGCAGTCAGTTTATGAGACAGCTCTTTGATTGTCGGATACACTTCCTGGTAGTGAGCATAGACTTGTTCATACTGCTTCACAGCTTCAGGGTTTGGTTTAACTTCTGATTTGTAGTTTACAAAAGCTTGTGAACATGCTTCAAAATCACTAAACCAGCCTGTACCAACTGCGGCAATCATAGCGGCACCCATAGCCGGACCCTGTTCAGTTTCCAGTGTTACAACCGGTGCATTAAAGATATCGGCCTGCATCTGCAGCCAGTCCGGATTTTTGGCTCCGCCGCCTACCGATACAATCTGAGAAAAGTCTTTATTGGAATGTTTTTTCATCAGCTCGTAAGAATCTTTCAAGGAGAACGTAATCCCTTCAAGAACAGCTCGAGCAAAATGATCTCGAGTATGAGAGATATCCATTCCTAAGAAAGTTCCGCGAACCTTGCTGTCAGTGTAAGGTGTGCGCTCTCCAGAAATATAAGGGGCAAACAGGAGACCTTCCGAACCAGGCTTCACTACTGACACTCCACTTAACAGTTCTTCAAAGCTTTCTTTCGGTGCAAAGGTCTTTTTGAACCAGTTCAGGCTGCTACCGGCTGCCAGCGTAACACCCATTGTATAGAAGGCATTCGGAACGACATGGTTAAAGTAGTGCAAGTGGCCGTTATAAGCTTTGTCCCCTGTTTCTTCATAAGACAAGAAGACACCGGATGTTCCGATACTGGCCATCCCCTGATCCGTACGAACGATACCCGCTCCTACAGCAGCACAAGGGTTGTCCGCACCACCGGAATAAACGGAAATCTCGTTTGTAAAGCCGATTTCTCCAGCCAGTTCGCTGTCGAGTTTACCGATTTCATCATGTGACTGCACAAGTTTCGGACAGATGTCTGTAGACATGCCCAACGCATTCGCAATTTCCTTGCTCCATGAGTGGTTTTCCACGTCGAGGAATAATGTTCCCGCCGCATCGGAATACTCCATTTGTTTGTTTCCTGTTAAACGGTATCCTAGATAGTCTTTCGGCAATAGGAAGGTCGACACGTGTTTCCATATATCGGGTTCATTTTCTTTTACCCATAAGAGCTTAGGTAAGGTAAAGCCTTCAAGCGCCTTGTTTTTAGTTATAGCTATTAAGTTGTCTACTTTTTCAGTAATTGTTTCGCACTGCTTCGTCGTACGCACATCATTCCATAAAATGGCCGGTCGCAGCACGTCATTTTGTTCATCCAGCAAGACCAGTGAATGCATCTGACCTGAAAAGCTGATACCTTCCAGCTTGTCCTTGGCATCCGGAGTGGAGCTGACAATTGCTTTCATGACTTCTTTTGCTGCCCTGAACCATTCTTTCGGGTCTTGTTCACTGTGCCCTCTTTTAGGCGTCAACAAGGGATATTCTGATGAAGCTTCATCAACAATCTTACCTTTTTTATCAACAAGAATACCTTTCAGTCCAC
Source organism: Alkalibacterium psychrotolerans (assembly GCF_054784355.1). NCBI lineage: Bacteria > Bacillati > Bacillota > Bacilli > Lactobacillales > Carnobacteriaceae > Alkalibacterium > Alkalibacterium psychrotolerans. The sequence continues at coordinate 1,598 of NZ_BAAGPH010000037.1, forward strand.
TCGTTCCTAAATCCAACCCTAATACATAACTCATTTGTCCACTTCCATTCTTATATTTTCTATAGATAATAAAACGAACCCCAAAGGAAGCTCCAATCTAGAATCGATTATGGCTATCCGCTGGCGTTCGTCCCCTTCAATTAATTAATTATTTAGTTGAGCCGCTCTGGCCAACAACAGACTTATTTTTTCCTTTAGATCCATTTCCAAAGTGACGAGTTAACGTCCAGTGGTCACGGTTATCTTCTGCCTCTTCATAACGGAAAAATTCAAAATCAGCTGCTTTTTTCATTCCGCTGTTGTCAATACAGCTCATGCCGACAAAGGCGCCGGTGAAGAAGCCGGATTCCTGGATGTACTCATCTGATAACTTCCATGAGTCGAAGGTGACAGGAATGTCTTCCCACTTTTCTCCGTCAAATGAATAGCAGAACTGATAAGTGTACTGGTCAACTTTCACCTTGAACCAGACCGCTTCCGCATCATCCGGCACGGGAATGACATCCCCACCTAATGGATTAGACACATTGTTACGTTCCGATGCATATAAATCGATAACTTTTCCTTTTTCTTCATCCCACGTGACGTGTAAACTGGTCCAGTTTTTCGTGTTGTAGTAATTGACCAGTCCAGCCTGCTGCTGGAAAGTTTCCGGGTCAAATTTAACTTTTGTTTCAGCTTCAAATTCGAAGGCCTGCCAGCGACGAGCTACGAGAGCCTGCTTGTGCAAGTTGGAGAACCCTCCCGCTCCATACAGACGCAAGTATCCCGGTTTATCAGTTGTATTACCAAACTGTGTATACGGAATACGCAAAGTCTGCCATTGACCGCTTAATTCATCTGAATCGAATGAGTCCACAACCGGGAAGTCTGCTTCCCATTTCTGCTTTGGCAGATCAGGTGCTTCGACCGCTACTTTAGGATAGTTGCCGTCTACAACATAAGGCCAACCGTCTTTCCATTCCAGCTTTTGAATAGCGGTTTCGCGACCAAGCTGACAGTACCCTCGGTCCATTAGCAAGACATCTCCCGGTGCCTTTGTCGGACGACCAGTTAGGTGAGCAAGGTACCATTCACCGTTTTGCGTTTCGACAATAGAGGCATGGCCTGCTTTCTGCAAAGCAATACGTGGGTGGCCCCAAGAAGAAATCAATGGGTTATCCGGATGCGTTTCATACGGTCCATCAATTGACTTCGAACGCGCCAATGTTGCATGGTGGTCATACATCGTTCCGCCTTCAGCTGTCAGCAGATAATAATATTCGCCAATTTTATATAAGTGAGGTGCTTCTGTCAGACCGACATCGGTTCCTTTGTAGATAATTTTGCGGTCACCGACCAGTTTTTCTTGTTCTGGATTATATTCCTGAAGAACAATACCGCCAAAGTCATGCTTGCCGTTTCTGTGGTCCCAAATCATATTGACAAACCACTTTTTACCGTCTTCATCGTGGAACAGTGATGGATCAAACCCTGACTGGTTCATGTAAACAGGGTTGCTCCACTCTCCATCAATGGTTTCACAAGTTGTCAGATAATTCGTAACATCCTTGTATATGCCACCTGTAACTTTTACATCAGAGAATATCAGGTGGAACTTGCCCTCAGCGTAACTTAACTGAGGTGCCCACACCCCTCCAGAATCGGGATTCCCTTTCATATCCAGAAGCTCCACACGATTCAGCGGACGAGCCACCTGACGCCAGTTTTTCATATCTTTAGAGTGATAAATAACCACTCCAGGGAACCACTCAAATGTTGATACAGCGATGTAAAAATCGTCCCCTACTCTCAGCATACTTGGATCGGGATTGAACCCTTTCAGTACAGGATTTTGAATCATTGACATAACTTTTTCCTCCTCAAAAATAACAATACAATAGTTTTTCTGTTCTAAATTATGCGCTCGATTGTAACACTCCTCGAGTAAGGAGCAGGACTGAAATAATACAAAACGATTACCAGTAAGCGCTTTAAGTATTTTTTCTATCTAACAGTTGTCAAATGTGATAAAGTTAGCATATATTAGACATCCAAAGACAGGTATATCAAAAATTGTCAGCTCTTTGTAAAATAATCAAACTTTAATTTTCTAATAATTAGAACATATGGCTATCACCTTCTTTTATTCATTAGAATGTGATAGAATTAGAGTGTGCATAGTTAGTTTATTTAATTAACCAACTTCTCTAATAACTATAGCGAAACTGTTTTTTAAAGTCAAGCGCTTCCAAAACAACTTTTCAGCTTCTATGATAATTTGTCAGTTTCTCTCCTACTGACATAAACACAATTAACTTTACCTAAAAAGAATGGAAACGAGGAACATAAATGTTTAAAATAAAAAATTCTATTAGAGAAAACAATAGCCTATTAGTATTATCAGAAATTATAAACCGTCCGGAAGTTTCACGGGCTATGATTTCTGAACTGACTGGCTTGAACAAAGCTACTGTCTCTGAAATTGTCAGACGACTGATTAAAGATAATTATGTTATTGAAATTGGTCCCGGCAAGAGTACGTCAGTAGGTGGACGTCGCCCCATTCAATTAACAGTCAACAAAAAAGCTGGCGTGTCTCTAAGTTTTGATGTAAGATACGACCGTATTTCATACTTAGCCACCTACTTGGACGGAGAAAAAATAGAATATACAGTTCAAGAAAAAGAAATGAACAAGGACAATATTGTTGAGACAATAACAAGTACGGTCAATAAAGCAAAGGATGAGATTGGTGATATTCCTTTCGGTATTATTGGCGTTACTGTTTCAATTCACGGTATCGTTGATCATAACAAAATAGAGTTTACTCCGTACTTCAACCTCAATGAAGTCGATTTAGCAAGTGATCTCGAAGAATCTCTTAATTTACCTATTCACTTAGAGAACGAAGCAAATCTCTCAGCGCTTGCTGAATCTGCATTTGATAATGAGCACCAGAACATCATATCTTTTAGTGCCCATACAGGAATTGGTGCTGGGATCATTCTTGGCGGCAAACTTTATAGGGGACACAAAGGTCGCAGCGGAGAGGTAGGCCACACTATCCTCTACCCTAATGGTAAAGCCTGTCCATGCGGAAACCAAGGCTGTCTGGAACAGTATTGCTCTACTAAGGCGATATTAAAGAGGTTTCAAGGTTTAAAGGGCGATACTTCTCTTACTTTCGATGATTTAATTAACTCTTACCACAAAAAAGAATCTCCAACTCTCAATCTTATTCTGCAATTTGCAAAAGACTTTGGAATAGGATTAATGAATGTCATTGGTAATTACGATCCAGAGGTGGTCTATATAAACTCGGAACTCCTTGAGGAAATTCCTGAACTTATTAGCTTATTGAACCACTATTTAAGTATGACAATCTATAAAGAAGTTGCGATTAAGCAATCTTTATTAGGAAAAAAAGCCAGTCTGTATGGCGCAACTGTCTTGAATCTTCAGGAGTTTCTTCATGTTGAAAACGTTGAGTTCAGTTTAAATATGGAAAAAGTACTTGAAGGCTGAATAAACAACTACTATTCAAAACAGGCAGCTGCGGCCGCCTGTTTTTTATTTGGCATAAAAATCTCGCAACCGGTATTAGCTTGCTGTTCCATATAAACTGAAGACTGTGGTAAACTGAATGAAAAGAAGGAGGACTGACTATGAAGATATTAGTTGATGCTGATGCCTGTCCTGTTAAAGATAGTATTATCAAACAGGCACAGAAGTTTGAATTAAAAGTGCTGCTTGTATCCAGTATTTCCCATTTTTCTTCAAAAGAGCTGCCTGATGGTGTGGAGCGCATCTGGGTTGATAAAGGTAGCGATGAAGCCGATTTTAAAATAATGAAGCTGGCCTACCCGAAAGACATCATTGTAACTCAGGATTACGGCCTCGCCTCTATTCTCCTGCCCAAAAAATGCCGAGTGCTTCACCATGACGGCTATGAATACACAGAAAAAAGTATCCAGAAACTTGTCGATGGCAGACACCTCTCCGCTCAAATGCGTAGACAGATGAGCCGAAGCAAGGTTAAAAGCATGGATCCATTTGCTGATGAATCGCAATATGATTTTGAAGAGCTGCTGGTGCGCGTTATCGATAAACAATTAACTAAAACAGAAATGGTTGAGTAAACATGATTACGATTGGTCTGACGGGTTGGAGCGATCATCCCCTCATTCAAAGAAACCGCTCAAAAAAACTGGAAGAGTATGCCAGTCATTTTCCTGTAGTCGAACTGGATACCCCTTTTTATGCCATACCGTCTATAGCTAATACATCAAGCTGGGCAGATAAAACTCCACCGACATTCAGTTTTATTCCAAAAGTTTACAGTAAAACGACACTGCATCAGCCTTTTTCGCCGGAGTTCGATTCGATGAAAGAGGTCTTCGAAGCTTATCTGAAGGCTATGTCTCCTTTAATAGAAGCGAAAAAAATTACCGCCTTTCTTTTTCAGTTTCCTCCCTACATGGAATGTACTCGGCAGAATGTGAATTATTTGAGATACATAAAAGCCCACATGCCTGATTTGCCGGTTGCTGTGGAGTTTCGGCATCCCTCCTGGTTTACTGAGGAAACTCAAGCGAAGACACTGAAGTTATTGACTGATTTGGCATTCACTCATGTCGTTGTGGATCAGCCCCAGACCCCGCATAACAGTGTGCCCCAGATAGTTGAATGCACGAACAAGCAGTTCAGTATGATTCGACTGCACGGACGGAACTACGAAGGCTGGGCTGGTGGAAAAGAGGTTCAGGACTGGCGTGTCCAGCGTACACTCTATGATTACTCGGAGGAAGAGCTGCTTGACTTTAAGACCACTGTCGAAACACTTCATAAGCAGTCCCGTCATGTTTCCGTGATTTTTAACAACAATTCCGGTGGCCATGCGGCCAAAAATGCCAAACAACTGCAGAAACTTCTCGGCTTGTCTTTTGATTACCTGGGTCCGAGACAACTGGATTTGTTTTGAAGAATCAGATAATGGTCATACGCGTCGTGTACGCGTATGTTCCTTTAGAATATATAAGTAACCCAGCCGCTCATCGGCTGGGTTTTCATTATGAAAAGAGCTCCCTTATTTGTTTAAGCATGAATTAGACTAACCCCGCGGTATTATTTTAGCCAGTTACCGAAATAATCTGGTATTGCATGAAGTCATATGTCTCATTGACTCCGAGTTAATTGAATCTTGCCTGATAACATTAACTCAGGGATGTCACACTCACTCAGTTACCAGAATACCCTAGTATTGCATGAAGTCATACGCATACTCGCCCGCGAGTTAATGGAATGTTGTCTGATAGCATTAACTCAGCGACATCATTCTCACTCAGTTACCGAAATAATCTGGTATTGCATGAAGTCATATGTCTCATTGACTCCGAGTTAATTGAATCTTGCCTGATAACATTAACTCAGCGACATCATTCTCACTCAGTTACCGAAATACTCTTGTATTGCCTGAAGTCATACGAATACTCGCCCGCGAGTTAATGGAATGTTGTCTGATAGCATTAACCCAGTTACATAGGGCTCTCTCAGTTGACCCAATAATGCAAGATAACCCCAACTCACCCCACACTTATTGATTAAGTTAGTTAAATCACTCTGAAACAAAAACGGATGATCGGTCTATCCCAAATTATGCAAAGAAGCCGCTCAGATTGAACAGTTACGTTCAATCTGAGCGGCTTCTATTTTAATCATTAGGACGGTGCGTTAGTCGTCTGAATAGCTTGAACAGGCCATTAACCAGGCTGTATAGCGCAACACCGACGGTAGCACCCGCTGTGTCTATCAGTACATCCATCACAAGCGGCGTGCGTCCCGGTACAAAGGCTTGATGCAGTTCATCCGAAACGGCATAGAGAAAGGAAACCAACAGAGCAATCAAAATCGCCTTCCACCCTCTTACATTTGACACGGTTAACGCATGGATCAGAAAGGTTCCCAGAAACAAAAAGATGATGAAATGTGCAAATTTTCTCAGCTGGCGGTGAATTACCCAGCGGTTCATCTGAAATAGTTCCAGCGCACCGACACGCGGTCGGACCATTGTGTATAGAACATATACGGCGAATACACTAATCAGTATAAACGCGATAAACACTATGGATTTAATCAGCCAGTGGGTTTTCAATCGCGCCAGCCAAATCAGGAACACATGATAAAGCAATATAAAGACGACTATACCGACCAATTGCCAGTTCGTCAGAACTTCTCTACCCGCCTCCATCACGCCCACACTCCATCTAACAGACTCATCAGCGGGTTGAGATGAAAACCAGAATATGACCGTCATCCAGAGCACAACCATTCCCCAGGAAATAGCTTGAACAGTACGGGTTTTCACTTCATTTCCGGGCATTAAACATCATCCTTATTGTTAGTCATACGTGCCGGCTTTCTTCAGTCTTGCGATACCTGTTGATTTTAACTTAACCCAATAAAACTATCTTAAAGAGTAGCTGATTCAATCATTTTTCCTTTTTCCATAATTAGTTCTTCATCAATATAAACCGTCGGCTCTTTAACGACACAGTCGATGTGTACGCCAGCTTCGGTGGTGCCTCCAAAGGGTTTATTTGAACCGAAGGCTATGTGAATCGTACCATATACTTTTTCATCTTCCAGCACCACACCAGTCAGTTGTGCTGATGGATTTGTTCCAATCCCGAACTCGGCAATGATACGTCCATCGCCTTCACCAAGCAATTCAAGCAAATCTTTCCCTTGATGCGTTGTCGCATTGACTAAGCGCCCGTTTTCGATTGTCAGTTTCAATGGCACTTTAACTATACCCAACTGAGCAATCGAGCCGTCCACAATCAGTGAACCGTTAGCTGAATCTTCAAGCGGGGCAATAAATGCTTCCCCTGAAGGAACATTCCCTGCCTGTCCTTTTTCACGAAAAATGCCTGTGCTTGGAATCCCTTTGCGCCCCTGTACAGAAAACGTCAGGACTTCTCCATCCTTTTCGATTCTAACATCGGATGCATTATCTAGAACCGTTGTATACTTTTTAGTTAACTCAATGACCACTTCCGGTTCCGCCTCTATGGCTCCTTTTTCAAGCATCGACAAGGTAATTCCCGGCATCGTGCCAATCCGTGTTCCGGAGGCTGCTGCATCTTTCTTTGCGCGTGTATGCGTAATGCTTGCACTCGTAATGCACAAAGCCACATCTGCTTCTTTCATAGCTTGAGCAACCAATTTGGGAGGCTCTTCACCAGATTTATAGTGTGGTGGAAACTGCATGAAGACCGTTTCATTTCCCTTAATACAAGCTGCTTCATAAAAGGGAACGGCTACTTGTCTCATTCGGTCGTCGGTAATAATCGCTACCTTTTCTTTTTTCGTTAAAGCAAAATTATTTTCGAACACCTTTATTGCGTTTTCAATGTAATTTGACATGCGGTTCATCTCCTATTTTATTAACTGATGTAGACTCTCTCACTACTAGTTTAACTAAAATTTTGTAAAAGTTAAATCACTATTTATTATTCAATAGTTCACAACAAATTCTTTGATGATGGGAATAGAAGTGTGTACACTGAAAGTAACACAAACGAGAGGAGATTTTTCATGACCAATGTAATGAAAGCCTATGGTTTTTACGATCCGAAGAAAGAACAGGACCTTCCCCCTTTTGAGGAGCAGGAACTGCCAAGACCCGAACCAAAAAAACGGGAACTTTTAGTAGAGGTCAAGGCCGTCGCTTTAAATCCCACTGATTTTGCGACTCGCATGATGAAAAAGTCCAGTGATGAGTCCTTCACCATTCTAGGGAGAGATGTTGCTGGCGTTGTTGTTTCTGCAGGTGAAGACGTTACTTTATTTAAAGAAGGTGATGAGGTCTTTTATCCGGGAACACCCAATAACGAAGGAGCTCAAGCCGATTACCATATCGTCGATGAACGCATGGTGAGCTTGAAACCGAAAAATCTGAGCTTTGAAGAAGCGGCTGCACTTCCATTGACGGCTCTGACCTCCTATGAAGTCATATATGACCGTCTGCAGCTGTTCAACCTGGCTGAGAACCCTAGTGAGGTGACTGTGTTGATTGTCGGTGCTGCCGGTGGAGTCGGATCCATCGCTTGTCAGCTTGCTTTAAATTACGGCTTTAATGTTGTCGGTACAGCATCCCGTGACGAAAGTACTGAACACGTAAAATCTTTAGGCGTCAACTTTGTCATCGATCATACAAAACCGTTTAAAGAACAGCTGGACCAGTACGGCCTGACTAACATCGATGCCGTCTTTTTAGCAGCCCGGTCCGATGACAACATTAAAGAAGCTGCAAAAGTGGTCAAGCCGCAAGGACAGATCTGCACGCTTTTACCCATTACAATCCCCTTGCCGGGAGCATTCTTTGGAAAGAGCCTCACACTCAGTCATGAACTGATGTATACTCGGTCAGTTTATCAGACTGATGACTGGATCAAGCAGCACGAGTACCTGACAGAACTGAAAAACCAGGTAGAACAAGGATTGATATCCTCCACCGTGTCTACTGTATTTGAAGAAATGACTGTTGAAACATTAACAGATGCTTATCGTCAGCTGCAGACAGAACACACTGTAGGTAAGATAGTTTTGAAACACAACTAAATAAATACAAAAAGGAAGCTACTCAGTAAATTGAGCAGTTTCCTTTTTGTATGGGCAATGGTTTAAATTAGTTCAGCTTCATAATTTATTCCCACGAGCTGAGAAACCCCTTAATTACATCTTCAAGTACTCCACCTATAACAAATATAAGCCAGGTCCACGCCCAGCCTCCCACAATAAAGCTGAAGACCAAATAAAGAACAACAATAATCGGCCAGTATATTTCATCAATAATATAATCCACCTTCCGGCGCCTTTCATCTGCTTTCACTTCTTCTTCGAAGTTATCCGGTTCTTTTCCGTTTTGCAGAATCACGTCATAGGCATGATAGACATTCCCACTATATACAAAGAATACCACACCTATACCCGCTAATAAGAGCATGAGCCCTACACCCACTAGAACCGAAAATAAGTTAGAAAAAATCCCGATAAACAAGGGGCCGAACGAGCCTATACTAAAGGATAGGCCTAAGATTATGCTAAAGGTTAATGACTTTTTATAGGCGTCCTTTTCTTCTTCAATGCGTTCACGACTGTCCGGAAGCAGCACAAAAGGCTTATAATAAGCTTCCAGACTACTGGAGCGCATGCCTTCGACTACCAGCAATGCAGTTCCTGCTGCGAGTCCAATTAATAAGAGTATTATCCCCATAATATTCGCTGCCTGAAAGATTGAAGACAAACTTAGAAAGAACAGCAAAGATGCGATTCCTGCTAGTATAGTTAAAATACCAGTTCCTATTCTGATGCCTAGCTTTGCTTTTGATTGGACAAAGTAATCAATCGCACCTTCTTCCATCGCAGGCGGGAACTGTTTGTTTTCTGTGGCTGTTTTGTTAATGCCCATTTCTTCAAGCAACTCATCGATATTTCCAAATTCGGCAATAACCACACCCAATGCTTCATGTTCTGAAGCGCCACTCAATCTTAGTTCATTGTATTTATCTTCCATATTGGCCGTTATGTCCAGCCTAAGCTGATTGGTTTCCTCCGTTAAAGGTACTGTTTTGAATACCTGATTGACGTACTCTTTAATTATTGTCATTTTCTTCCCCTCCCACTAACTGATCGACCACTTGTTTTGTCACTGCCCATTCTTTCTGTTTCTCTTTTAAATACTCTTTTCCCTTTGTTGTAATCCGGTAATAGGTTCTTCTCTTGCCTTGAGTGACCTCGCCGGGATAAGACTCAATCAAGCCCTTTTTCTTCAAACGAGTGAAAGCAGAATACATGGTTGTTTCTTTAATAATATACTGGCCAGCTGTTTTTTCTTTTATTTGCTTAGATAGTGAATAGCCGTAAGAGTCCCCTTCATTCAATAAAGAGAGAAGAAATGTATCATTATAACCTCGAATCACGTCACTGCTGATCATATGGCTGCTCCTCTCGATTCACATATCAGTTTTTTTACTACGTCTGTCGTTGTACTTAGTTTAGCACAGACTTTCAAAGATTACTACACTTGACGTAGTAAAATAAAAAAATCAGTCCAGAGACCGATAGCTTGATAGTCTCTGAACTGACGAACCTTTATACTCTTTTGAAATTCTAATGCAATGTAATTAGTCGATATCTCTCTTCTGAAAACCGACAGCGCCAATCCCCATAAACACAAGAGCTATTGTCGAAATAACCACTGTCACGGTCCAGTTCCAGCTTTCAATCGGCTGCTCTGGTATATGGTAAAACGGTGACAGCCCATTAATGAGTTCTGGAATGTCAAAGAGTCCTCCAAAGTAGAAAATGACAAAAGCAAAGACCAGATAAAGCCAGATTAAAGAGGTGAACTTGGGCAGCCAGCCAATCAGCAACGCACTTACCCCCAGCATAAGATAGATGGCCGGAAGGTAACCAAGACCCGCTAAGAAAATGTCCACCAAGGGTACATCGTAACCGACAGCAACGGCAGACCCACCAAAGGCAAGCGACTGAAGCAGTTGGAAGACGAGTGCCGTCAATGCACTAATCAAGAGGAAGGTGCCAAAGACAGAGAAACGTGAATGGGCACTGGCAATCACTTTTTCCATTCGATGTTTCTTTTCTTCGCCCCTGAGTTTAAGCATTACCATTAATGTAGGAATAGTTGCTGCCATAGCCAGCACCCCCAGTATCATTGCCATAAACTGATCCGTCATTTTCAAGCTAGGGTCTGATACAATAATTTGAGCCACTACCTCATTGCCTTCGAGCATGCCATCAATATCGCTTATAACCGAACCATATGAAATGCCCAACAGAACCATGGCAACGGACCAGACAATCAAGGGCGTTTTCAGGAGTTTGAAGACGAAACCAAAAAGTGTCTTCAGGAAAGAAGATGCGTGTCTTTTTCCTGCCCGGTCCGGTAATAAACCAGACCCCATATCTCTTCGGTTCTTCAGCCATAAAGCCGCTACAATAAGAATGGCACTTAAGCCTAGTCCAATCCAAATGGGGAACCAGTTATCACTAACATAAGCTTCCGTTCCATAAATCAATCCTAAAGGAGACAACCAGCTGAGCAATTCATAACCGGAGTCGCCTACTATTCGCAGCAGATACGCTCCCCCGAGTACACCAAAGCTCAGCATCATTGCTCCGCGAGCATTATTTGACAGTTGAGCGGTAACGAGTGTCACAGCTCCGAAAATCATGCCGACAGTACCGTAACTGAGACCGGTCAGAACAGAGCCTTCCACCGTCATGCTGCTGTCTCCTAAAGCTATCAGCAGTGCTGCCGACACAACAGCGAGCAGTACATTCGTTAAGACGAGCATCAAAATGGCTGATGTGGTATGGGCAAGCCGTCCTGTAGGAAGCGCCTGAATCATTTCCAGAATGCCATCTTCTTCCTCCGAACGGGTATTACGGACAACTAGTAGAATAGACATAATAGCAAAAACAACGTACCCCATTAGAGACATCGTATGCGAGTACATCGCACCAATTGTGTAATTGTCAGCGCCAATCAAACGGCCAAACAGTGCCTGCATCGCGGGATTCTCCATGGCCATCGCCATGGCCTGGCGCTCTGACGGGTCTCCGTAAACTTCAACAAAGGCTACCGCACCGAGGATCACATAGAAAGCTGACCCGATAAGCCAAAGCAGGATTTTTAGCCACTCTTTTTTCAAGGTAAACCGAAACAGTCGTCCCGTTTGAGCATGTGCCTGCATCATCATTCGCCTCCCTTGACCGTTTCATAGTGACGCATGAATAAATCCTCAAGTTTGGGTGGCGCACTTTCCAGTTTTAATACAGTGTAGGGTTCAATGAATGCCAGAAAATCGTTGAGGTGATCACTGTCCAGCTGAAAGACGATTTCATCTTTTTCTCTCACCACATCATGGGCAAAAGACTGCTCTTCCAGCCCGACCAGCTCTTCTGCTGTTTTCACATTAATCTGCGAGCGGGTCAGGTGTCTCAAGTCAATTAGAGAACCGGACTCCACAATTTCACCTTGTCTAATTATCGCGACTTTGTCACACAACTGCTCCACTTCTGATAAAATATGACTGGATAACAATACGCTGGCGCCTCTTTGCTGCACTTCTCTGGCATAACTTTGAAATACGCGTTCCTGCAAGGGGTCAAGTCCGGCTGTCGGCTCATCGAACAGGTACACATCAGCGTCTGCTGCAAAGGCTGCTATGAGCGCCACTTTTTGTCTGTTTCCTTTCGAATAAGCCCGGCATTTTTTTGTCGGATCAAACTCAAAGCGTTTCATCAGTTCTTCTTTTCGTTGCTTATCTACTTTTGCTCCGCGCATGCTTAAAAAGAGATCTATCACCTGTCCACCCGTTAAATTAGGCCACAAATTTACATCTCCCGGTACATAAGCGACTCGTTTATGAATAGATACCGCATCATCCCAAACATCTTCTTCAAAAATCTTTGCAGACCCAGAATCTGCTTTAATGAGCCCGAGCAGAATTCGTATAGTTGTTGACTTTCCGGCTCCATTAGGTCCAATAAAACCGACAATTTCCCCTTCATTTACATCAAAGCTAACATCGGTTAACGCTTCGGTCTTGCCAAATGTTTTTTTTAGTTGGTTTATTTCGATTACTTTTTTCATTTTAACGCCCCCCTTTCTCAAATTAGCGAAACTCTTCTTTATAGTATATCATTTTCAAGGTGTCCAGATGATCATAAAATTCTTCATAATAATCTTCAAGACTTTCATTCGTCAAGACACCTAACCCACTCATTTTGACAGTTTGTTCCAGCTCCGTTCGGTAACCTTCGATGGTCCACCTGATATAATTGAAGGTTTTTTCCTGTGGAATATCTTCTCTGAATTTGGAAAAATCGATATTTTTGGTTAAAACACTTCCCCACACCGCTTCAGCCTGTTGTCTTTTCTCAAGCAGTTTGTCCGGAAGCTGGTAGTCGTTGATATTCATGAAGACTTGAGCCATAAAACTGAGTGCATACTGCTGCTTCCGGTAGACTTCCCATTTCAACTCACTCGCCTGTCTCAACCTTTCAAAAAAGTCCGTTTCCTCAAAATTAATCTGACTTAGGTAAGTTTCATCAGCAATCACTAGTGTTGCATAAAACTATAAATTACTGATGTTGACTTATTGTTAATTAAAGCACAATAGGTTTTCGTTAAAATTTAAAAAAAAGTCAAATGCTGGCGCAGCAGATGACTTTTTCCAGAATTTTTTTGACTTATTCAGTTGAAGATAACTCTATAGGTGACTTCTTTCACTTAGTCTGGTTCGAAAATTTCCTTAAATAATTCAAACGGTTCATACTGTAGCGCTCGCAA
>NZ_BAAGPH010000038.1:0-10233 GCF_054784355.1 Alkalibacterium psychrotolerans
CCTCCTGGAGTACGTGTCTTAGTCGACAACCTAATTGTACCATATGGGGGGGTTCCTTTTTTCTATGTTTTAAAAAAGTTGATTTATCAGGTGTTAAACACGACAAATAATTATGAAATTGGCTCAGGTATTGTCGAGTTACTCATCTAATGCCTCCATGAAAGACATTTTCCAATCATCAACTTTGTCAGGATTATCAAACCAGTATTCGTTTAATAGAGGAATGATTTCATATTCAATAATTTCTAATAATTGAGTCTCTTCAAAACTTTCTATATCTAATGTGAGGTAACTATGACCGACTTCAAATCCTTTCCCAAGAGAAGGGTCTTCTCTAATTGAATCATTCAATTTAAGAATTTCTTTTCTCAAACGTTCTGCCTTCGGACTGCCTAAAGCTCTAATTTGATTAATAAATTTAGTATTCTCGAGTGCAGGCAACACGTCGTAGAATGCAAAACGTCTTCTTAATGCATAGTCCATCATTGCCAAACCTCTGTCAGCAGTATTCATCATACCAATAATATACAAGTTTTCAGGTACATAAAAATAATCATCACTGTATTGCAAAGGAATCTGATAGTCTTCTCCACGCTTATCAGACTCTATCAGCATAAGTAATTCCCCAAACACTTTACTAATATTTCCTCTGTTTATTTCATCTATGATAAAGAAATAGTCTTCTTGAGGATTAAGTTGTGCTCTTTCTACAAACTCTTTGAAAACACCATCTTTTAATAAAAAACCATCGCTATCAATAGTCGGCTTTATTCCTTCAATGAAATCTTCATAACTGTAACTTTGATGAAACTGAATCATTTTAACGTGTTCAGAGCTTTTCTTTTCAATGAATGAATAAGCTAATCTCTTTGCAATAAATGTTTTACCTACGCCTGGAGGTCCCTGCAAAACAATATTCCGTTTTCTTTTTAGCAAATTAATGATTCTTTCATAAGTTGAATCATCAATAAAGACATCTTTTAAGAAGTCATCTTTTGTGTAACTGACTCTTTTTTTGAGATTAACTTCTTGAAAATTATGACCATTGAGAAACAAGTCAAACTGTTGTGGTTCATCATTAAAAATAAAATTATACAGATTTTTTCGCCACGCTGGTCTCTCCATACTGATTTTCCACACAGGATGAGCGTAAGTATACAGATACCAAGGTCTTGCGGCATCAAACTCTTCCCATATGATACTGACAAACCCTTCTTCTAAATTGACTTCTTCAATTTCTCCTCGGGCATAAAAATAGTAACAACTGATGGACGTTTTAGTACTTCTTTGAAGCGGAATATCATAATATGGGTAATTATGCTTTTTAAGTATTGCTAAGCCAACTTGATCGCCTACCTCAGCTTCCTTGAGAACATCAAACCCATCTTTCCACTCACCTGTTTCAAGTGATTTGAACACAGTATCTTTGTCGCCTCTTAACACATAAAACTGTGAGTTGGTATCCGTAGATTTGTCTTCAGATACTTCTTTTGTAGCTAAATAATAAGGCTCAAGTTTTTGGTAAGCATCTAGTAAAGCATCTATTAATACATGCGCATGAGAAAAATCCTCTACTTTGCCGATATCAATTTTCAGCTGTACTTTTCTTATTTCTCTATTTTTAATCGCTTGTTTTAAAAAGCCCGGCTCTTGATTATCTGGCACATAGTGTTGTCCGTTTTGTGTTTCAGCGACATAATATAAACCATCAGTTAAAGGTATATCTAGAATTTGATTTTGACGCAAAATGTCCTCCTCTTCTTTTGCATGGAAATTCAAAACATTAACTTCCATCACCCAATTAAGCTCATCTGACTTTTCAGCATCTGAAAGTGCCAGAGCGATAGCGGGAGAGTTTTTATATTCTTTATTATCTCTTAAAAATGTCCAGAAATAAGCATGACCTATCTGTCCTTGATTAATCCAACTAGGTACTTTGTCGGGTAATTTATCTGTAATATGTGGTATTAACAGATGAACTACTTTCTGAAACTCTTCTCTAGCGGACTGCCCTTTTTTCTTAAACTCAATCATGTCGGAGGTGTTAGAATCAGATTTGGCAGGATCCTGATACTTTTGACCATGGTATTGTTTGAAATCATAAAAAGCTTGATAATTAATAGTGCTTTTTTCAGAGGTGTATGCTATAGCCGAAAAAGACGGAAAATCAAAGGCTTCAGAAACTGAATCAGTAAGAAAAGTATTTATATCAGTAATTAATTCCAAATAGTTTTCCCCAGAAATAACTGTGTTTAATAGGACATCGTAATCTTTCTCAGGGTTAATCTGATCATACTTTTGTTTGATTAAGCTACGCACATTTGCATCTAATGTCAGAAACTTTCTCGGTTGAATCCAGAAAAGCGCCATTGTCATATTCCATTTAATATAAGGAACAGTTATAGACTCATTGTATAAATTAACGAAGTGTTCACCTAAATTATCAATACCTTTAGTAATTGCTAGTTCAAATAACTCCCACAATCGTTCAGTACTTCCGTGTCCTTTGTTTGACATAAACAAAAATTTCTGATTATTGGAAAATGGGATGCCTTGATAGTTTTCACTATAGACAGGAGTATTTAAGTTGAAATGAGTTTTTAAGTTTTCAAGCAGTTGTTTTTTATTATCCCAAGTTAAATTACGATTGATAGCTGAAAAAACTGAGAAAGGATCGAGGTTGCTACTGCTTATCCATTCTTTTCTGAAAGGATTGGTTAGATTTAGGTTATCAAAGGTCTTCTGTACCAAATCTAAAAATTCTTCTTTCCTATTTTTATATTCTAAGAAAGCTGCGGCTAACTCTTCATGGAACTCTACCCAGTAGAATGAACGAATCATCTTGGATACAGCTTCCTCTAAATAATTATTCAACTCTTCAGGCACTTTAATTTTGGATTGTACAGTGGAAGACAAACCGTTTTTCTTTAATTCGTAGTAGGAAAATTGATTGCCAGATAGATAATGTAACAGCCTTAATCTGATATAACTTTCTGTACCTGAGTTGTTTATTAAATTAGAATCTTTCCAAAACTTATCATCCTTTAATCGATTTTGTTCAGAAACATCATCGTTTTCTACAACCAACTTAGCGATAATCCTCTTTACCGGGGATGAAGCATAAAGATAAACAATATCCCCTTTTTTTACTTGTCTATTCCCTTTCTTCCAATCAGTCAATCCATCTTGCTGAACTAATGCACCTTTAACATCATAAGTATTAGGGTTACTGGGAAATATCCACACTGTCATTGTATTCACCTTTCTTTATTTAAACTTTCAACACTGACAATTAAAGCCGATTATAATCTTAATATAACATAATTAAAGTTCAC
Organism: Alkalibacterium psychrotolerans; assembly: GCF_054784355.1. Taxonomy (NCBI): domain Bacteria; kingdom Bacillati; phylum Bacillota; class Bacilli; order Lactobacillales; family Carnobacteriaceae; genus Alkalibacterium; species Alkalibacterium psychrotolerans. The sequence goes on from NZ_BAAGPH010000038.1 coordinate 3,336, forward strand.
GCTCATCAAGTGGCGTTTGTGTATACTCCTGAAGCCAGTCGTCGATTTTAGAAATTTGTTCAAAAGGCAGTTCGTATAGTTTTGCGTAATCCGTTCTGTATTCAAATTCTTTCGTTTTAACACTCGCTATTGGGCTGTGTCCATGNCCCGTTGTCATTGAGTTCCCTCCCATCCACTTTAAATAAAATTGAATAGCTTTATTGTAACTTAGAAGGAATAAAAGAAACCAGTCAACTGATTTCAGAGACTGGCTTCTTTGCGATTTAATTAGTTTGCTTTAGCATATCTTCAGCCATCTGACGGTAGTCTTCAAGACCTGAAGACTCCGCAAACTCGGCGATTGTTATGGCTTGAGTCAACAGACGTTCAATCACGTGTGCTTTCATCTGTGACCATACGTAGCCGCCTGCTTTTTCGTAGCTGGAAATTAAGTTATCAAGTGCTTCTTCACCGAACAGCATATAGACAGCTGTAAAATCAGTTGATGTATCGGACACTTCTGCTTCGGTCCAGTCGATAATACCTGTGACTACATGGTTATCATCAATGAGTGTGTGTCCGGGAAACAAATCGCCGTGAATCAAGCCGGTTTTCTTTGGCCAGTACTCATCACTATCCACCCACTTCTGCCAGCGTATCCAAAGCTGCGGGTTCACTTCATAAGCAGACTTTATCTTAGCCATCCGTTCTCTCATAGACTCTCTGACCTCTTCGGCTGACTGAACAGTGACTCCTGCCTTTTTCGCCTGATCAGATGGCAGAGCATGCAAAGCAGCCAGGGACTGGCCTAGACTATTAATATAAGCTTCTGGCACAGAGTCACTGTCGAATGCCCAGATGGGGTCCTGCGTTTCTGGGTCAGTTGTGACAGCTGGTTTGCCCTCTAGTTGTTTATATAGGATAACATCCTTAGTCACCACTTCCCAGACAGGCACCTTGAAAGTGGACTGATGGCTGCTGATAAAATCCAAAATGTCTTTTTCTTTCAAAGCTTTCTCCAAGGCGTCTTCTCTTCTCGGAACACGACATACCCACTTCTCTCCTGAGTTATCCTCAGCGAAGAACACCTGAAAATCCAGTCCCATTGACTCTGACGAAAAAGAGTCTTCTTTTAAATGAATGCCGTGTTCAGCAGCGGTTTTGATTACGTTCTTTATGAGTGTCTTCATAATGATGCTTCCCCCATTTTGTATTGCCGTCGTATCTTTGTGCATATACAGGAATGATAAAGATAAAAAGAAGTAATAAAATCAGATAGATACATTCCTTATAAAAATATACCTCAGCTAGTTAGTCTATTTAAATAGGTTATAATTTTGTCGGCTATATCAGTTGTTCTATTCTCAATTTCCGTTGTAGTCCACTTTTTGTGATTTGCAATCTTTTGATTTTCAGGAATGTGACTTTCTTTATAGCGTAGTTTTTTATCTTTAAAATCTTTGTTGCTGATATTAGTATTTATTTTATCTAGTAGCAAAGTAGCATTACCTACTTTTGAAGTATAAATTTCTCTTTCTTCTTCCACATTAAAGTCTTTTACCCATTGGCTATTCTTAGAGGGACGTTTAGGTAAAATATGTTCGTAATGAATTTCACTGAGGTTATCTCGTATTTTTAATTCTCTTTGAAGATCTGTCGTATTATAAGTTTCTCTCAAAATAAATTTAAGGTTTTTCTCAGCTTGACCTCGTTTAACTATTTTACCTTTAATAGCTTCTTTTACCTCGGCATCACTAAGCGCTTCTTTCTTAAGAATTTTTAAAATATCTGTAAAAGACTTAGTTTCCGTATAGATATCGTTGGCTAGATCCGCAATCAATATTTCAATTGTATTTGCTCTTCTTTCCTCAAAATAAAGATTTCTGATACCTATATTTAATAAGTGTGTAGCAATGTCATTTATATCAGATAATGAATAACCTTTCATCATGCCAGCGAGCAACAGTGGAAGCTGCTGTTTTTTTATAAATAAATTTAAATTAGAAATATTTTCCCTATAGTTATCGTATACGGAACGATCTCTGTAATCTGTTAACTGAGCAGGGTTTCTAAGATGTAGATATTTTTCAGACGCCGTAAGTAAAAGATCTAATAAATTCGTCATATCTTTTCGGTTTTGTTTAGAGTACTTAGTATAAATTTTTGATAAAGCATTTTTCTTCGTGCTTTTTCCAGTTAAAACTGTTGCGAAAGCTACTAAAAAATCACTTTGGTCAAAGTTAGCTAAGTTACTTTCTATCTCATTCCATTTATCTTTTACAGCTCTTTCCTCTAAAGAAATCACCAAATCATTTTTTAGGACATAATAATTTTCAAGTTGCTTACCAGTATTATTCAGTGACTCAAACATAGCCATTGCCAGTTCGTCGGTGTCTGTCTTGATAGTAATCAAATTAGTGGCTGTAAGAATTCTATTCACCATTTTTCTAATATCATCTCGATTTAAATCGTTTTTGTCAATGAAACGATTTAACAATTGAGATATCAAATTAAAATTAGAAATGAATGTTTGAATAGTTTCATTCTCGTAATGCTTGGAATCAAGATCTACATCATCTTCAAATGATAGCAACTTATAGAAAAAGTCTTCAGTTTCTTTATCATCAAACCTTAGTTTTCTAATGTTTCCATCATCCGAAATATACTCGACTTTTTCAATGAATTGATTGTGTAATTGTTTAGCAGCTTCTAGTAAACCACGGTTGTTTAACTTCTTTATGAAGACACCAACAATTAGTAATGAAGTAATTGTCCTCTGCTGACCATCAAATATCTTAGTCATACCACCTTCTCCAGAAAGTGTAAAGAAGTTAAGCATATGAATATTTTCATCATCATAATATAAGCTCGTTAGATCATTGAAAAGTCTCTCCACTTCAGCTTTATTCCATTCATAAGGTCTCTGAGAAAAGGGAATAGTTAATTCACCAATATCAGACTCTATACCTAAGTAACCTTTCAAAGTTGTTTCATGTGCGTCGACTCTTTTCATAGTAGTTAATCCTTTCATTTAAAATTTATTTTGTGGTAAATTTTCTAATTTCGTCGTCATTTATATAATTAGAAAGGGCTTTTAGAATCTCATTCTTCAATTGTTCTTTTTTTAAAAACGGAGCCATAATAACTGGGTAATTATTATTAAGTTCAAGAAAAACTCGACGGCCATAACGTTCGTCTTTTCCTAAATCATCTCGGTTTTTAATTTTTGCTTTCATAAGTTGAGTCAGACCTAATTCATCAACTGCTTTAAAGAAATTGAGGATAAAGTGCCCGTTTCTAAATATAGAATATTTAATAATATAGTTGTACATATCAATATTTTTAACTATTAACTGAATATAGTAATCCGTCTCATTTTTTGAATCTAAATTTAAGTCATGAATATATTCGGCAGCTAGTACACATTTGTAAATATAGTTTTCCCAATCAAAAGTTCTTAGGATAATTCTATTGAAATCTTTATGAGAATGAATCATATGGCCGTACATTTCAAATAAATAATCTCTTTTTGTCATTAGTAAGGAATGCCAAAACCTACCATTCATGTGAAGCTCTCTAGGTGTATGAATATACGAGGCCATTATAGTCAAGATTGCTTCATGGAAGGCTTCATTTTTTTCTTTTTCAGATCCTCTACCCATATAGACTGGAAAGTCAGGAGCATTCTTTAAAAAAACCGTTTCATTACTAAAATATTCTTTATCTCTATCAATAGCATCATTAATAAAATCCTTAAATAACTGTTCAGATGAAGAATAATTTTCTTCTAACAATCTAAATTCCATTTTCGTTCAACCTTTCAATTGAATAAGTAAATTTATCTATAATATTTGGGGCCAATTTTTGAACTAATTTATCTATATCGTCATAGCTTATTTCAATTACGCCTCTTCTATTCAATAACTGATATATTTTATAATGTAAGTCGTTTAAACTGGTATCATCAATATCTTCCAGATATAATCCTTCTTCGTCATCCTCTACATTTTCACTTACGAACTGGTTCAGAGCTCTTTGCAAACCATTATACAAGTAGATATTCATAATATCTCTGCTTCTCGCTGTAGTCTTCAGAAGATGTCTATCTTCTTTAAATTTCAATATTATTGATTTATTAGATAATTGCACAGAAAATTCCATATCCATTTTTGGATCTACAGTTTTCTCAAATAATGCAACTCCTTCTCTTCCAGTATTCCGAATAGTAGAAACATTTGAATAACCAACAAGGCAATTTTGGGAAATGCTTATTCTGTTTTTTATCGATGAATAAAACTGATTTAGCTCAGTACATGTATCAAATAGTATTTTTTCTTTAGACTGAATATGCACTTGTGCTCTTACTTTTTCTTTAAATGTAATTCTAGATTTTGCTATAGAAACAACTTTCTGATTATTATCCAGCTCGAAAAATAAATTATCATCGGATTGTACGATTAATATAAGTGTAGCAAGTTTGTTTTCTATTAAGCTTCTAACAAATGAAGACTCAATATCATATTGAAGAGTTAACTCATAAGTATCAGAGTTGTCTATAATATTATTAATGCTAAAGTCAAAGCCACTATTGATATAGCTGTTATTAGAGTTGGTCAGTACAGGGTATGAGAATGCAGCGTCTTTGTTATATATCATTCGACTACCTCCACTTTGTATAGAAATTTCAAGTTAGAATTGTATTTGGGACCGGTCATTAGAGTGAGTAATGTGTAGCCTTCTTTAACAGGGATATCATACATTTTTGCTTCATCAAAGTTAATTCTTGATTCGCCATTAGTGATTTCAGCTATATCAGTATATAGATCCTTTAAAGATATACCTTCATCGATTTCTTCACCTTGACCGTTTATTAACTTTATACCCAGGTTTATCTTATTCCAATTGTCTGCGCCTTCAATTTCATCAAAATTAAAGGTGATAAACTCTTCCTTATCAACCACTGCTCTGTTTACTATAGCGGGGGGAAGAATATAATTGACAACCTCCTGTTGGTTCTCTTTATCAGTTTGTTTCTTTCGCGGTCGTCGCTTTTTATTTTTTTTATGATCTTTATCTCCTTCTTTTCCTCCATTTTCTCTTTCGTGTTTCTTTCTGCGCTCTTTTTTGTTATCAATCTCTAGGTTTGTCTTATCAGCTAATTCTATTTTTTCTGAATCTTTATTGATTTGTCCATCAAATTCCCAATTCAATTCATATATAAGATCACTGGTGTCAATCTCTCCATCCGGTGAGAATTTTTCACTTTGACTTTTCTCTATAACTTCTCTCAATTCTTTGGTGAGTTTAATCAAGAAGCTTCTAGCCTTTAATTTCTTATAAGGATCTCGTATTAATTCATTGGATAACGCAGTATGGGATTCGTTTTCAAGAGATTTAAGATATTCATCTTCCTCAGGACCACCAATCAATACAGCGTTATAGGGTGTTCTAACATGACTAGCGACTTTTTTATCTTCTATCTTCATGCCCACACTACGAACGATTGCTGTCCTTCCGGCAGGAATCTCCTCATTATCATCAAAGAAAAACAGATCAAAATTAAAAGTTTGACTATCATATTTCTTTGGTAAAACAACCTGAAGTTTTTGAGATTCTGTATTTAAATAAGTATGAAAATACAGTGGAAGAAATTCACTCTTCATCTCACTGATTTCAGATGTGTAGTATTGTTCAATGATTTCACTCAGAGTTTCTTTGGTTATTTTAATATGTTTCCCTTTAATATCTAGAGTTACTTCAAGATTTTTTTGTAATATAGCTATAAAAAAGTTATTGCATACTGCTTTAACCAGATTGTCTTCTTTTGTTAATTCATCACGTAAATATGGAATTATTATTTTTAATCCTCTATTATTTTTTTGAAAAACTGACGAGGAATGATCATTTTGTTTCGGAACTAAATTATCATTTGCATCTACTAACGCATAATGTCCTGTCCCTCTATAAGACTGGTTATCAATAATATGATCAAATAACTGTACTGATCCACCCAGGTGTTTGTTCCCATACTTGTCGCAATTTGCAAAATACATTAAATGAATTTCAGAAGCAGCATTGTTAGCTATCTTGCCAACTCCGTGTGAGCCCCCTCGAGTTTTTTCAGTTCCTATATCTTCATGTCTAAAATGTATGCCTTTATTGTAGGCGTAGACTGAATATGTACTGTTTTCTTTCTTACCTGCTCCATCTAAACCTTTAGTGTTGGAATCTGATGCAGTGAGGACATCCACCATCTGCTGGCTTTCTTTACTTTTCATATGTGTTACTGTCTCAGTTGTATAATTATTTCCTGGTCTTAAAGATTGAATATGTTCGAATACATCATCAATCCCAGGAATATCCTCTTTATTAACTTCAGTTACAGTAAGTGATAATTTTACAGGCTCTTTAACCTCATAATTTTTCGCATCTAATGAGTTCTGAATGATTTCGCGAATAGTACCTTCAGCATCATCCCCATCCGCTATCATTTGTTGTCTAAAACGCTCCAAAGAAGGATCAAATGTAAAAATTTCAGCGTGATCAACTTTTGAAAATTGAAAAAAATTTGTATCGTTCATTCTATCTCTTCCTTTTATTGTTAAATTAGTCTTGTATAATCATTAGATCACGTAATATGTGAAAGATCAAATAGATTTATCATTTTTCCGTAAAAATTACAATTTATTATTTAAGATAGGTCAGACTATTTTCACAAAAGATGAAATGATTAATTGGCTAATGTGCTGTATTAACAAGATTCGTTTTTTTTATAGAATATTTTTTATTAAGACTTGAATTGTAAAATTAAGCTAGACGATTAAAAAAACCATTTGTGGTACACTCATTCCAAAATTAACAACCACGAAAATTAGGAGAGTGACCACAAATGGCCTACACCCATCTTACCATGGAAGAA
>NZ_BAAGPH010000039.1:0-8158 GCF_054784355.1 Alkalibacterium psychrotolerans
TTTGTTTTAGTGAACTTCATTTTATCAGATTAAGGGGGGAAGAGGTGCCTTTTTGCACTTTTATTGACAGAGCAACGTTAGTTGCTTTAAAACATGTTAAAAATATAAAAAAATTGGTAACTACTATTTATTAAAGAGAGGGTATCATATGAAAGTGTTATTTTGTCATGATGGTCCGCTAAGGGTAGATAGGGAGAAAAATTATTATGGAAATGCTCATAACAATGATACATTTATGAAATATTATTCAATTGCTGAATATTTAATTGTAATAATGAGGCAAAAAGAAATTTTAGATATTTCTCAAGCAAATAATCTTTCTAAAATAACTTTAAAACCATTTGAATTTATTTCTGTTCCTAATATGATGAGTTTTAAGGGACGGATTTTCGGTAGGAGGAAAGCGAAAGAAATTATTAAAACTGCAGTTGATGAAGCTGATTTTATTGTTGCCAGGTTACCGAGTCAAACTGGTTTATTAGCAATAGATATAGCAAGAAATCTAAATAAACCATATTTAATAGAATTAGTTGGAAGTCCATGGGATAGTCTTTGGTACCATAGTAATAAAGGGAAATTATTAGCGCCATTTGTACATTTCTCAACTAAAAAAAGAGTTAAAGAATCTAATTTCACTGTCTATGTAACTAATAAATATTTACAGGATAAGTACCCAACACTAGGGCACAGTACAAATTGCTCAAATGTAGTTTTAAAAGAAAAAAATGAAGAAACTTTAAAAAGAAGAATTGAGAAAATTGAAAATTTAAAGTCTGGCAACAAAATAATTATAGGTACAATTGGAGCAATAAATATTAAATATAAAGGACAAAAAGATATAATTAAAGCACTTAGTAAGTTGAAAAAGGAAGGTATTACTAACTATGAATATCATCTAGTTGGCGGAGGTGATATATCATATTTGGAAAGAACTGCTATTAAATATGATGTTTCCGACCAAGTTATATTTAGAGGTGTAATGAAACACAGTAATGTTGTCAAGTGGCTAGATACTATTGATGTCTACGCACAACCCAGTAAAACAGAAGGTTTGCCGAGAGCATTAATTGAAGCTATGAATAGTGCGTTACCTGCTATAGGTACTAATGTGGGTGGTATACCAGAATTGTTAGATACAGATGTTATATTTAGTAAGCGAAGTAATATTAAACAGATCTATACTATTTTAAAAAACATGGATAATAAAAAGATGTTAGAGCAAGCAATAGTTAATTATAAAAAATCAAAAGAATACAAACCCGAATATATTCAAGAGCGTAGAGAATTGTTCTTTAATAGTTTTATAAAAAATCATTGATTATTACTGTAGTGAATTAGGCTTACACTGAAGTCTCTAATTAGCTTATTATTTTGATGAATTTTAATTTTGTATCTTTAACCTAAAGGAAAATAAATATGAAAAAAACAGTCCTACTTTTGATGATAATTACAGTTTTTTCCAAACTTATAGGATTTAGTCGAGAGATAATATTGGCTTATTATTATGGAGCTTCTATGATAAGTGATGCATATATTATTTCCTTGACTATTCCTGCTCTGGTTGTAGCAATTCTTGGCAGTAGTATTGCAGCAGCTTACATACCATTGTATTCAAGAATTGAAGATAGGGAAGGGACTCAAAAAGCAAACGAATTCACTAATAATCTCCTAAATGTTTTTATAATACTTTGTTTCATAATAGTTGGAGCTAGTTTAATTTTCACAGAACAAATTATCCTAATTGTTGCTTCTGGATTTGGAGAGGAATCACTGTCCTTAGCTGTAAGTATGACAAGAATTACCATGTTTGGTATCTTGTTTTCAACTATTATTTCTGTTCTCCAACCTTATTTACAAATGAAGGGCGATTATATAACTCCTTCATATATTGGGATATCATTTGATTTAGTTATGATTCTAGCTATAGTCTTTAGTACAAAAGATTACATACTAATCTTATCTTATGGTTTTCTTATAGCTAAAATAACTCAAGTTTTAATATTATTAGGATCAGCAAAAAGAAAGAATTATAGTTATAGTTTTTTTATCAATATTAAAGATTCCGAGTTACATAACATGCTATATTTAATTTTACCAATAATTCTAGGAGTCGCTGTTACAGATATAAATAAAATTATCGATAGAACTCTAGCGTCGCAAATAGTCATAGGAGGCATATCGGCTCTAGATTACGCACAAAAAATAAACTCAATGATTATAGGTGTATTAATAGCTTCAATTGGCACTGTGATGTATCCGATTGTTTCGAAAATGGTTGTGCAATCTAATATAAAGGGCTTGAAAGCCATTTTGTCTCAATCAATAGTCGGGACTAGTTTGATTGTTATGCCTAGTATGCTCGGGTTAATGTTTTTATCTTATCCTGTAGTGGGTTTCTTGTTTGGGAGAGGTGCTTTTGATGCTGAGGCTATTCAAGTTACTTCTAATGCTTTATTTTTTTACTCGTTTGGAATGATAGGAATAAGTTTAAGAGATCTGTTATCAAAGCCATTTTATGCATATGAAGATACTAAAACTCCTATGATTAACTCAGCAATAGGTGTATCTATTAATATAATTTTAAATATCATATTGTCACGATTTTTAGGACTCGGTGGCATAGCCTTAGCAACTAGTATTTCATCAATTATTACAGCGATATTAATGTTTGTAAGCTTACAAAAGAAAATCGGCAATTTACAAATGAAAGATACTTTTATTACATGTGTAAAACTCTTACTAGCCTCAATTATAATGGGAGTCTGTTCTAGACTTAGCTTTAACTATCTAAGTGGTATATGGAGTCAAAATGTTGCTCTTTTATTCTCTGTAGGGATTGGAGTTTTAATTTATCTAGTATCTCTTTATTTTATAAAGATAAATGAACTTAATAAATTTGTTAGCACTATAAAAAATAAATACCATTGATATATTATTTATAGAGCTATAAAAAGATGAATAATAAAATTAGTTATCACCTTAGTAAATTTAAGAAATTCGTGAACTCTCAAATTGATAAAAAGAATATGAAAAGTGTATTGGAAAGGGTGGTAGCTATTGGAATTCTCATCATATCAAAGGGAAAATATGTTTAGAAGAAGTATCTTTACTTATATTATGACAGTTCTCTCATTAGGATCGAGTATTTATATTTTCTTTTTTAACACTGACTCATCCTACAACTTATTATTTTTAATGCCTATAGTTTACCTTTTTGGATATTATTTTATATTAAAACAATTATTATTTAAAGGTTTTAAACTTTTTTATATAGTATTCGGAGTCATTAATATCATGCGTTTTATTATTGGGCCTGTACTTATAGTTTATTTAAGTATGTATAGTGGAAGGTCTCCACTTCAACCAACAAGGGAGTCGCTTTATTTGGCGATAATCTTGATGATGTATGAATTCATAGTTGTATGTGTATTATTAAAATTAGTAAATAGAAATTATCATTCTAGTTTTAATAAAACAATTACCGAAAAGAGGATAATCTTACCTNTAAACTTGTTTAATTTTATTACACCTAATAGTAATATAATCAACATTAATAGTGAATTATCCAACATGCAATTGATAGTTAATCTTACATTAAATGTTTCAAAACAATTAATCTTTATACTGAGCATATCAGTGTTTTACAAAAAACATCTTAGAAGTAATAACTTTAGATGGGTATTATTTTCACTTTTAGTCATGTTCTTCAATATCAGTATATATTCTGGCACTAATAGATCAGACTTTGTGATGACTGCAATTGCATCTGCATTTGTATTTTATAAGTTATATCCTAAGTATTCTAAATTAGTACTTACAGTTTTATTATTAGGGCTTGTAATAATAATCCCTGCTATTACTCAAGCTAGAAATATGAATAGTTTAGTTGGTGATGATAATACTTTAGTAAATTTATCGTCTATGATTCAACAGTATCTTGGAAGTCCATACAATATTGCAATAGCAATCGAAGCTGCTGAACTTTTTCCTAGTAATAGAAATATCATTAATTTAATATACGATATAGTGAGACCCATACTGGGGTTGAATGTTCTTGTTGCCAACTTACCTTTGCAGTTAAGTACAGTCTACTTTAACACTCGTATGTATTTACGAGAAGGACATGTAGTCCAAATTTTACCTATGGTAGGTCAAAGCTTGTTCTATTTTGGTATTTTGTTATCTCCACTTCTGTCATTAATATTTATTAAACTTGGAGACTTACTGACTAAAATACTTGACAATAGTAACCGTTTAGAATTAATTTATTTCTTATCAATTACCTCAACTAGATTAGCATTTTCTCTAGGACAAAATGCTACAATACAAATGAATGATTTATCTTTTACATTATTTGTGCCAATTATTTTGATGTGGCTAAATGATAGATTAAGATTAAGCAAAAAATCTAAATCTTTAACTTTAACTAAATGAAATAAAAATCTAATTCATACTTACGTGGTGTGTATTGCAAGTTAATAGTTTAGAATGTTGCAAAGAAAACTTAAGAACTTTGTCATCCCTGATTATTAGTTGGAATCACGAATGTGAATGCTTAACTAAAAACAACAAATATTGCTAAATAAAATGTTGCACTTTTTATCTCAAAATGAGTCGATTCAGTTATACTATTAAAGTTATGAGTATAGATTGGATCGGAGGATGAAAGGTGAATGAATCAAAGATGACTTTATATCATGAGATACATAAGTTAAATCGTCTAGGATTTAATATAAGTCAAATCAAGAGAAAAGTTGGTGTTGATAGAGATACAATCAGGAAATATCTAGGTATGGATTATGAAGAGATGTCCGAGTGGACATCTGCTCTGCAGAACAGACACAAGAAACTTGGCAGTCATGAAGAAGTCATTGTCGACTGGTTAAAAGAACATCCAGATTTATCTGCAGCCCAAATTGAAGACTGGTTATTAGAAGAATACCCCAACCTAATAGTGGGATCGAGTACAATTCGACTATTCGTTGAGGAATTAAGAGATCGTTATGCGATTCCCAAAGTGAAACAAACGAGGCAGTATGAGGCTATTCCCGAAGTTGATATGGGTGAACAGATTCAAGTTGACTGGGGCGAGTGCTGGCAGAAAACAGTCGAAAAGGAAAAGATAAAGTTCTACTGTATCTGTTTCGTTTTAGGACATAGCCGCTATAAATATGTGGAATGGTTAGATAGACCTTTTACAACTGAAGATACGATACGTTGTCATGAACAAGCTTTTCGCTACTTCGGTGGCATGACAAATGAAATTATGTATGACCAAGATAACCTGATTGCCGTAAGCGAGAATGCTGGAGACCTGATATTAACGAGTAAATTTGAAGCGTATCATCAAGCAAGAGGTTTTCAAGTTTACCTGTGCCGCGCAGCTGATCCCGAGACCAAAGGCAAGATTGAGCGTGTCGTTGGCTATGTAAAAGGTAATTTTGCCAAGAATAGAATCTATAGTGATTTAGATGACTGGAATCAAAAATGCCGGAATTGGTTAGAACGAACCGGTAATCATAAAGTTCATGGTACAACAAAAAAGAGACCAGATTCAGTGTTCCTTCAGGAAAAAGCACACTTGAAACCAGTCTCATCTTTTAGAAATATGGATAATCCATTTGATGCAAGTATAGCAGTTAAGATAGGAAAAGACAATACAATACGCTATAAAGGAAATCGTTATTCTGTTCCCAGGGGAACCTACCAACCTGTCGGAAATAACGAGGTCTTACTCAAAGTCAGCGATAAGGAACTCATTATATTAAGTGAAGTTAATGGTGAAGAAATAACGCGACATACCCTCTCGTTTGAAAAAGGAAAATTAATAAAGAAAACGAATCATGGTCGAGAACGCTCAAAATCAATACAAAAGTATAAAGAAGCCATGATTGCTTTATTTGAAACCGAATCGAGTGCCGTTCTATTTATCGATAAAGTTATTGAAACAGATAAAAGATATGCCCGTGACCAGTTTATTGTTTTAGAGAAAGCCGTAAAGGCGTTCCCTCAAGAACGTGAAGCTGCATTACAAAAGTGTATAGATGAACGGTTATGGAGTGCCAATGAATTTAGAGATGTCGCCAAATTCTTAGCAAAACATTCTCAAATCTCATTATCAGAGGAAATTCCAAAACCAAATAGCGTTACGCCAAAGCCGTCGGCTTCTTCCATCACCGTTCCTACACGTTCGCTTAGTGATTATACGAAACTGATTGGGGGTGAACGCTAATGAGCTCAGGACTTGAAAATCTTCAACAAGCGCTTAAGCAACTTCGCTTATCAGAAGTTGCGGTTGAACTGCCTTTTCTTATGCGAGAAGCAGAGCAACAATCTTGGACGTATCATGAACTCATAAATCATCTTCTCACCTTTGAAATAAATAAACGTGATGAGAAAAATAAAATGAAACGATTAAAGTGGGCTAAATTCCCATACCAAAAGTCCCTTGAAGACTACGATATCAAAGAACAAAAAAGCCTTACTGCACGTCAAATGAAACAACTAAAAGACATGCATTGGCTCGAGCAGCAATATAATCTTTTGTTGCTTGGCCCTCCTGGTGTCGGAAAGACACATCTTGCCATAGGTATGGGACTTGAAGCTATTGACCAAGGGTACCAGGTTATGTTTCTCCCAATGGGAGAACTTATGTCCATACTGAAAACAAGTGAGTATACGAGGAAGTCACAGATAACATTAAATAGAATCAAGCAGTCTGATTTAGTTATCATTGATGATTTAATGTATATCGCAATGGATCAGCGTGAGGCTAATCAATTCTTCCATCTCATTAACCATTTGTATGAACGTAGTTCGATTATTCTAACTTCGAATAAGAGCCCAGATCAGTGGGGAGAGCTTCTTGGAGATGAAGGGATAGCAACCGCAATTCTGGACCGCCTGCTTCATCGTGTAGAGGTTATACAGATGAATGATGAAAGCTATAGGATGAAGAACCGTGAAAGTGTATTTCAGTAAATAAGTGCAGAAACTTATTTAGCAAGAACTGCAGAAAACTAATTAGCAGAAATTGACGATTTCTACTTGACGTCGACATGACTCTCGCCATCTATATTAGTCACTTCACAACGATGAAGCAGTCGATCAAGGATGGCTGTTGCGATTCCTTGATCTCCAGGCATTTTTCCCCAGCTGTCTGGTCCTTTATTAGACGTTAAAATGATTAAGCTCTTTTCATAATAAATAACTTTATTAGTTGGACTAAAAGATTAACTTCGTTCGTTTCCATTGCCAAATGACTATTTGGTGCTTTCAAGTCCCCATTTACGGATGGTCGAGTCTTTAGATATCCAATTCGAGTCCGCCTTTTTGTGCAAGGAGTCCGGAAAATAGCCACGCTTATTTGAAAGCGTGGCTGATTGAATACTATTTAAATAGTATTCTGTTTAGCGAGTTGTTCTCTTATATTCATTTGTCTGGTAGAAAACAGAAGATATTATGCACAATTCAGTTCATGATGGCGTCCGTGCATTTCACTAGTATATCCAACTGGCAGAAGTCACTTCGCATCGGTGGATTAATCTGTCTACAATACTCACGTTTACAAACCCTTATATTTGAAGGTGTAAGAGTACGATAAAGGATTATTTGTTGTATTCGATTACAAGTGCTATTCATCGCTTGCTTTTCTAGTGAATTTAGCTTTTATCTTACCATCATTGTCTACAGTGAAATCTACATCGTAGTCTTTATAGAGAGCATATAATACTAGAAAACCTCCTATTGAAAGTGCAGTAAATGCTACTGAAGGACCTCCTATTGTTGTAAGAGCAGCAGTTGACGCTAAGCCAGCTGCTTTTAATGATATTCCAGCGGTAAATGGTAGAGCAATAGCACCTGCACTAAAAGCAATAGTTAAACTAAGTATAGCTTTTTTACTCAATCTAGATATCTTTCTGGTTTTGTAGATTTTTTGTGCTAAATCCCCAACAACAATAAATTCTCCAACCTTATCCTTTTCTGCTTTCTTCAACTGATGCTTGTTTTTTATAGTTAACACGAAATCACCTCCTCGTATAATAAGTTTGTAGTTAAGAATTGTTCTTAACTTAGTTGATTGATTAACTGTTTGAAAGAATGGAGCTTTCTCCCCCATGGGGGAGAAAAATTTCAAAAAGTCGCTTTTGATGATCCA
>NZ_BAAGPH010000040.1:0-29159 GCF_054784355.1 Alkalibacterium psychrotolerans
TTTGTTGGTAACTACATTTTACCAAAGAGAGGTGTCTTTTTCTGTACTTTTAAGTTCAATATTCTAACTGATCTTTACGGTAAAAGGATAGAACGTCGTTCTTAGGGGTGCGAAACTTGAGTTAATAGATGAACTTTTTCGTTAACCAGAAGACAAGTAAAGCAACGACAACAGTTGAAAAGGGATGACTGATAAAATGAAAAAACAAGCTTTTCCAGAAATGACGATTACGTCTCTTGCGAGTACTTACTCTACTTTTTTACAAGGGAAAGAACTGTATAAAAAAAGAGAGATTAAGAACCTCAAAGTGGATACGCAAAAAAATACTGTTCAGGTATCAGTCGAAGACCGTCAATTGGAGACCGTCCATTTACGCTTCTACCCGAATGGAGTAGCTAAAAAGTACCATTGTACCTGCAAGGCTTTTGAAAAAAGTTCGGGCGCATGCAAGCATGTGGTGGCGACACTCTTTTATTTAAATGATTTAGATGCCAATGATTTAAAAGAGAAAGGCAAAAAAGACACTGCTGAATCGTCTACAGTGCAGCCGATGTTTTCTTACAAGAAAAGTGAGAAAGCCGTCTCAGAACTCCTTCATTTATCAAAACAGGAGATTGCCCGCCAGACTGATTCACTATACAAGCAGCCCGTATATGTTGAATATATTTTAAATGTCAGCGGAACGTCAGCCCATCCTGTTTATGAACTGTTCTTTAAAATAGGCAAAGACTACTTATATATTGTAAAAAATACGTCACGTGTCATTACAGACATTACTGACGGGGAACCAATCGAATTCGGTAAAAACTTTACGTTTAACCCGAAAGAATATGCGTTGATGCCGGAAGACCGATATGTGTTTGAAAAACTACGAGACATACAGGATATTATTACATCTGTTGTTCCAGTAGGCTATGAGAATTCTCTGATGAATAAGGAAAGTTTTTCTATCCCTGAACTATACATCAATGAGGTCATTCATCTGCTTGAACAGACGATGGGGGCATTTGTCCGATTTGGTCGTCCACCACGTCAGTTAACGCAGGTCGAACGCGGGGACACTCTAAAAGTGAAAGAGGGCATTGAAGAGTTAAATCTGCAGTTCACTTTTGAAAAGAAAGAGAATCTCTTCCATTTGTCATTGGCCGACACCTCTTTAACGGTTGAAGATTTTCATTTTCATAAAAAGGCAAAAATGCTTGAATTAAATAAAATCTTTTATCTGTTGTCGTCGCCGACATTTGAGCTCCTGTACAGCATTTTTGAAGGTCTAAAGACTTCGGGATCCTACACCTTAGTCATGCGGAAATCTGAAATTGAAGAATTTCTGTCCGTGACCTTGTCTCAGCTGACGGAAGTCGTTGATGTTGAGATGGATGATGCCGTCAAGCAGCTGATTTACCAGGCACCGTTTGAACCCCAGCTGTATATCGATACGGAAGGCAGCAATCTTCTGATTCGTCCGGTCTTCTCATATGGACAGACAACTATCTATCCGCTTGAAGATACGGAGTCAGTAAAAGAAGACACGATTGTGGTTCGCGAATGGAAGAATGAATCAGACAGTCTAAATATGCTGTATACGCACATACCTTCCGTTGCCCGTGAACAGAAAATGTGGAAACTAACTGAAACAGATACCATCAGCGCTTTTTTATACGATGCGTTACCTGAGCTGGCTGACGGCATGGAAATATTCCTTTCTCAGTCAGCGCGCCGCTTGATTTACAGCCCGGCCAAACAGCCGCGTGTAACGATGGAGATGCGTGAATCATCGAACCTCCTCGATATCAGCTTTGAAACAGAGGATATTCCGTCGGATGAATTGCAGTCATTATTAAAAGAACTGGAAAACAACCAGCCGTTTTACCGCTTGTCGAGCGGCCAGCTGGTAAATTTGAAAGACCCGGCATTCCAGGCCATGAAACGCGCCAAGCAGTCTCTAGATATAGAGGATGATGAGTTTGAGAGCGACATGACTGTGTCAGTCTTCCAGGGCTTATCCGCCATGGATGAAGAATCAATTAGTACCGGCAAGCGATTCAAGACGCTTGTCAATCAACTATTGAAACCGGAAAAACTGGATTTTGATCTACCTAAAGGCTTGAATGCCAATATGCGTCCCTATCAGGTTACTGGCTTTAAGTGGCTGAGAAGTCTGGACCATTACGGCTTCGGCGGTGTACTCGCGGATGACATGGGACTGGGTAAAACTATTCAGACCATTGCTTTCCTTCAGTCCAAACTTGAAGAGAAACACGGCAAGTATTTGATTATCTGCCCATCCAGCGTAGTTTACAACTGGCAGCACGAATGGCTGAACTTTGTTCCCGATACCGAAACAATTATTATTACTGGAAACAAAGAAGAGCGTGAGCAGAAGAAACAGGAAGCGATTGATAAAAACATTCCTATCTGGATAACCAGCTATCCGCTCATTCAGCGCGACGATGACTTATATGGTGATCAAGAGTTTGAAACCATTGTACTTGATGAATCCCAGACAGTTAAAAACAGTGCAGCCAAAACGACACAGGCGGTTAAACGACTTAAATCTGAAACAAAATTTGCGTTGTCTGGAACGCCAATCGAGAACCACCTTGGCGAACTTTGGTCACTGTTCTCCATAATTCAGCCGGGACTGTTTAAAAACAGAAAAGTGTTCCAGGCAATGGAACAGGAACGCATCGCAGCTAAAATTAAACCCTTTATCCTGAGACGTCTGAAAAGAGATGTGCTGCAGGACTTACCAGAAAAAACAGAAACGACAGAATATATTGAATTGTCCGATTCGCAAAAACGTCTGTATCAGACACAGCATGCGGCTATTAAGCAGGAAATTAAGACCCTGATTGATACCGATTCGCTGAATGCCAACCGGATTAAAGTTCTGGCGGGTATGACTCGCTTGAGACAAATCTGCTGTGATCCTAGACTTGTGACCTCAAACTTTGAAGGCACGTCTTCCAAACTGGAACGACTCATGGAATACCTTGAAGAGGCTCGTGAAAACGGCAAGCGTGTGGTCTTGTTTTCTCAATTCACATCCATGCTTAAACTTATTCGAGAGAGACTGGATAGACTTGATGTGGATTACCACTACTTGGACGGCCAAACGAAGAATGAAGACCGCCTGACCTTGACGACTCGCTTCAACACGGGTGAGAAAGACCTCTTCCTGATCTCGCTGAAAGCCGGGGGAACCGGACTCAACTTGACAGGTGGGGATACGGTTATTCTATATGACTCCTGGTGGAATCCAGCCATTGAAGATCAGGCCGCTGACCGTGTTCACCGATTCGGACAGAAAAAATCTGTTCAGATTATTCGCTTTATTACCACAGGAACGATTGAAGAACGCATCAACGACCTTCAGGAGAAAAAGCGCGAGCTGATTGATTCGGTGATTACTAAAGGAAACGAGAAGTCGCTGACAAGCTTGTCGGCCGAAGAAGTCTGGTCGCTACTGGAAGATTGATAATTACCGAATATCTACTGACTTTTTAAGAGTACTTTTCGTTAGAAACGACCAATGGCTATCGCTTGAAACGCTTTCATTGTTCCGATTATACTGTAAGTAATTAAACAGATAGGAGGAAAAAGAATGGATGCTCAAACAAAGAAAGTGATGGATGCGACGTATGAATGTATGCAGGCGTGCAACAATTGTTTCGATTCCTGCCTCAAAGAAGACGACATAGACATGATGAGAGAATGTATACGACTCGACAGGGAATGTGCCGATATCTGTCAAATGGTGCTGTCATTCATTGGTAGAGAAGGCTCATTAAGAAATGACCTGGTTGCCTTGTGTGGTACGATTTGTCAGGCTTGCGGAAAAGAATGTGAGCAGCACAAACATGACCACTGTCAGGAATGTGCCAAAGCCTGCTTCGCCTGTGCAGAAGCTTGCCGCGGATACGTTAAAGCGTGAATTTGATTAACAACCGAAAAAAGTGTCAGAACAGCGAGCTTCAGGCTCAAGCTGTTCTGACGCTTTTTTATTGAGAATAGTCATTNGTTTATATTGATTATAGCGGTAACTGGGAAGATTAGGGAGTCTCGAGTTGGCCTTATCCGTTGAGATTCCACTAACTGAGCTGGTAAAGGAAGAGCGAGTTAGCTCAATACCACACTATTCCATTAACTGAGATGAGGAGCACCATCTGAGTTGTCCGAATACTT
Organism: Alkalibacterium psychrotolerans; assembly: GCF_054784355.1. Classification (NCBI taxonomy): domain Bacteria; kingdom Bacillati; phylum Bacillota; class Bacilli; order Lactobacillales; family Carnobacteriaceae; genus Alkalibacterium; species Alkalibacterium psychrotolerans. The sequence goes on from NZ_BAAGPH010000040.1 coordinate 4,186, forward strand.
CACTATTCTACTAACTGAGACAGGGAGTACCATCTGAGTTGCCTCAATACCTCATTATTTCACTAACTGAGATGAGTTGCACCATCCGAGTTGCCACAATACTTCATTATTCCACTAATTGAGTTGAGGAGCACCATCCGAGTTGCCCCAATACCTCGTTATTCCATTAACTGAGATGAGGTGCACCATCTGAGTTGGCCAAATACCTCAGGATTCCACTAACTGAGATAAAGACCACCATCCGAGTTAGCCTTATCCCTCCGAACACAGCACCAACCCAACATTTTTGACCCCAAAAAGAAAATCTTAAATGGATAATCTGGCACCCGCCAGATTTTACCTTCTTAAAAGAACTGTAGGAGTGTGGACTTCATGTGTTTTGGAGGAATACCGAAGAAGGCGCTACGAAACACCAGCACTATCCAAAAGCAATAGGGAACAGGAAACTCGCGGCGAGTTTCCACCTTTTAATCAGTCGACTCCTTTTAATCATTGGTGCTACATATGCTATACTAATAGAACAAAGAATGTTGGAGGCAAACTGTGAAAGAGAAAGTCATTGTCATTGTAGGTCCAACAGCTGTCGGCAAGACGAATTTAAGTATCGAACTGGCTAAACAGTTCAATGGAGAAATAATTAATGGGGATTCGATGCAAGTCTATAAAGGACTGGACATCGGAACAGCTAAAGTCACAGCTGAAGAAGCTCAGGGTATCGTGCACCATTTAATCGATATCAAAGAGCCGTCAGAACCGTATGCTGTATCGGACTTCAAAAAAGATGCGACATATAAAATAAAAGAGATAACCAGCCGGAAGAACGTACCGATTGTGGTCGGCGGGACAGGCTTGTACATTGAGTCTTTGCTGTTTGATATCAGTCATGGTGGAGAAGCAAAGCCGAACCAGGCATTCCGCGATGAGATGGATGCTTTCGCCAGAGAAAAGGGGCGAAACGAACTGCACAATAAGCTGAAAGAACAGGATCCGGAGGCTGCAGAAGCGATTCATCCCAATAATGTGAGACGAGTGATCCGGGCGCTCGAAGTGATTCATGAAACGGGTCAACCATTCTCGGCCTTTCAAAAAGAGAAGACGAAAGAACCTTTATTTGATGCTCTAGTCATCGGACTGACTACTGACCGGACTGTGCTCTATGACCGTATAAATCAGCGAGTCGATCTAATGATTGAAGCCGGACTCTTAGAGGAAGCCGAAACGTTATGGAAAAGTGTACCGGAAGACGCTCAAAGTTTGAAAGGGATTGGCTACAAAGAATGCATCCCACTTTTCAAGGCAGATGCGTCCTTAGAAGAAGTCAAAGAAGCCATCAAGCAGCATTCCAGAAATTATGCCAAACGTCAGCTGACTTGGTTCAGGAATCGTTTTGACGTAGATATATGGGCGAATTTGGTGGAACAGCCGGAAGAGATGAACACTATTAATCAGAAAGTCAAAAACCACATAGGAAGTGATTAAATGGAAAATAAAAAAGCATATGAAAAAGTCATCCTAGTTGGTGTAGAAAAACAGAACGAGGAAGATGCCTTTCGCTATTCATTCGACGAACTGGAACAATTAGTTGAGAATGCCGGCGGAAAAGTGGTCGCACGCTTGTCTCAGAAAAGAGAAAAAGTGGACTACAAGACCTATATCGGTAAAGGAAAAATCACAGAGCTGAAAAACCTGGCGGAAGAACTGGAGGCAGAGACCATTGTCTTTAACGAGGAACTGTCACCCAGTCACGTAAGGAACATTCAGGAACTGGTGAATACGAAAGTTATAGACCGGATACAAGTCATTCTGGATATTTTTGCCTTGCGTGCGCAAAGTAAGGAAGGGCGTCTTCAGGTTCAACTCGCTCAATTATCTTATATTCTACCGCGACTGGCCGGGCAGGGTGAAAACATGTCTCGTTTAGGTGCCGGAATCGGGACACGTGGTCCAGGTGAAACGAAACTGGAAACTGACCGCCGTCATATCCAGAAACAGATGACCGATATTAAAAGAGAACTGAGCAAGATATCCGCGCATAGAGAACGGAGCCGTGTGCAGAGACGCGACAGCAATGTCTTCCAGATTGGTCTGATTGGTTATACCAATGCCGGAAAATCAACCCTGTTGAACCAGCTGACACAGGCGGAAACCTATGAAAAAGATCAACTCTTTGCGACACTGGACCCGTTGACGCGAAAATGTGAACTGCCTTCAGGCATGCTGGTTACCTTGACAGACACGGTTGGATTTATTCAAGATCTGCCGACACAGCTAATTGAAGCCTTTAAATCAACTTTGGAAGAATCAAGAGATGTGGATATGCTTCTGCATGTCGTAGATGCCTCGGCTGAAAATATTAAGGGACACGAGGAGACCGTTATGGAACTTCTGGTAGAACTGGGTATGGACCATATTCCGATGCTGACGGTATACAATAAAAAGGATCTGCTGGAAGAAAAGACCCGTCCAACTTTGTATCCAAATGTACTCATTTCGGCTCGGGATGAAGAGGATGTGGAGATTCTACGCGAAGCCATTGAAAAAGAGATGAAGAAACTGATGGTGCATTACCAGTTAAGCATTCCCAACGACAGAGGAGACTGGCTGGTCGAACTGCGTCAGCACACGCTCTTAGAACGTCAGCTTTACGACGAAGAAAGTCAGACCTATGCCGTCGAAGGCTATGCCAAAAAAGGATCGACGCTGGTTCAGGAATAGTTGTAGTCAGTTCAGATAATACAAAAATAAACAGACAAGTCTGGAGATTTTTTCTTCAGGCTTTTTTGTTCGTTTTAAAGACTTAACTTATGACATAAATAGCCGATTATGATAAAGAATGCACAAATAGAAAGTGGGGACAAAATGTTAAATAAAATAAAGAAAAGAAATGCAAAAAAGCCAAAATCTAAATCTATTAGATTACGGTTTATCTTTTTATTCACAATTCTGGTGCTGCTGCCGTTACTTATAGTTTCGGGCGTACTGTATTACCGAATGGATCAGGTAGTGACAAGGCGAGTATTGAGAGAACAGCAGGAAGCAACCAGTCGTATCGTCTCTTTAATAGATGACGCGGGTAGTGAAGCACGGAGCAGTCTGACAGCCTTATCAGAAATTGACAACATAGACCAGATCAGCACACTGGAAGATACGACTCAGCTGGAAAACATGCTGGGAATAGTTCAGTCAGCATCACAATACATAAGCGATGCGTTTTTATTTGTACCCGGTGAAACTGCGCTAGGTACTGTCTCACAGTCTCACCTGGAGTCCACTGCTAGAGAATGGTTTGAGGGGGCAGTTCAGGCTGACGGTGATGTTTACATGTCTGAACCTTATGCGGATGCCGTTTCAGGTGCTACGACCATGGCGGCTGCAATGGAAATTGAACAAGCTAACGGAGATACAAGTGTATTAGGTGTGCAGTTGGATATGGAAAGTATTGCGGCCATTATTGATTCGAGCCAGATTGGGGAAACCGGGTATCCTTTTGTGATTACCGAAACAGGTTACTGGCAGTTCACACAGGATTCATCTTTAGCAGGTTTATACGTGGGTGATCAGGCGATTTTTCAACAAGCAGGTAATCAGTCAGGAGAAATCTATAACGACTTTAACGACCAGACCTTTCCAATCTATTATGAACGTGTACCGGAAATGAATATGATTGTATACGGAGCTGTGACATCGGAAGAAATGGCTGCGGAAAATGCGGTATTCCTGAGAAGTTCAACGCGGGTTCTGCTCATTAGTGTTGTTGGAGCGATTTTGCTTTCTACATTCCTCTCTAATTATTTTGTTTCATTAACCCATGTATTGAGAGGTGCTTTGTCCGGTCTACAGGAAGGTGATTTAAAGACGCGCATTACGTCATTCAAAAAAGACAAGAAAGTATCAAAACGTGCAAAGAAAGAAAAAACGAATAAGAAAGCTGCAATTAAAGAGAACGGACACGAACTCCACCAGATTGGCTGGAGCTTTAATAAGGCAGTAAAAGCATTTCAAAGCATGGTGTTGGATCTTCAATTGCGTGCCAAATCAGTCGATGAACTGGCTTTTGATTTATCCGAAATAACCGAACAGACAAAGAGTGCAACAGAGGAAGTGTCTGAAACCATCCAGTCAATAGCTCAAGCAAGTGGCGAGCAGACAAGAGACACTCAAGGGACCGTGCAAATGATGACGGACTTGTCCAAAGACGTTAACCTCATTTCAACTAATTTAAAGGAAGTCGGGAATCAGGCTGATGAAACGGTACTGGCTTTAGGCGAAAATGACCGGAATATGCATACTGTAAATGCGACATGGACTCAGACGGTCACTTCTTTCAATAACCTTAAGGAAGATATCAGTAAAGTAGATGGAAATGTTCAGGACGTCGAAAAAATACTCGGTGCTATTCATGATATTTCTGAACAGACCAACTTGCTGGCTTTGAACGCGTCAATTGAAGCAGCAAGAGCGGGAGAAGCAGGGAAAGGCTTTGCTGTGGTAGCTGATGAAATCCGCAAACTGGCTGAACAAAGCAACCACTCATCAGAAATGATTGCTGGTATTATCCAGTTGATACAAACTGACTCTAAAGAAATGGTCAAAACGCTTGATCATGTATTAAAAGACAGTCAGAATCAGACAGTCTCTTTGGAGAATGTAACACAGACTAATGAAGAGATTTCGCAGAAAATTCAGACTTTAGCCAAGCACATCAGTCAGTCTTTACTGCTGGCCGATCAGGTTGAAGAGAAGAAAGAGAACGTTGTGAAGGCGTTGGATTCTATTGAAGCATCGGCTGAAAACAACGCCGCGGGTACTGAACAAGTATCTGCCAATGCCCAGGAAATTCTTGCTTCAATGGAAGAGTTTACTGCATCCATTGAACAATTCAAATTGCTTGCAGGTCAACTGAAGCAGTCCACAGCTGAGTTTTCAACATAATTACTATCACTATTCCTGTCTTTCGATTAAATGAAAGACAGGAATTCTTCTTAATAAATGTGTCAAAAAAAACTATAGAATAATAAATTAGAAAAACACTAAACTTTTCACAAAGTTAACCGATTATTTAATAGAGGAATGGTTTATATTTTTGATAAGCAGAGGAGAGTCAGGATGAAGAATAAGTCACAGAGATTAGCACAGTTTAAAGAGAGAATGCAGACTGTAAACTGGCCCAAAATTAACAATGGATGGAAAAAGCCAGATTTGAGTAACCTATTTAAAAAGAAAAAGCACAAAAGTCTCACTTTACCTATAGCAATTAGTTTAATTGTAATTATGCTGGTACCTGTTATTGCCGCTATGTCCATTACATATTTTAGAACATCAGATATTATTACTGAACGGGTAGAGGCACAGCAACGTCAGATTACATCTAATTTAGCTTCATCTATTGAAAGCGCTGCGGAATCAGCAGAGGAAACACTACGTTTACTGATTATGAGCGGAGCGACATCTAGATTGACAGAAGAGAACGATCAGAATCGTACCAATCTACTGTCCAATTTTGAATACGTCGCAACAGGGAACCCGTATATTTCTTCGGTTCACTATATTCCCGCAGACGATTCAATTCCGTATGTATCCAGTCTGGCGGCTATCAGAGTAGGCGTTAATCCTTACAATGTCTTTCCGTGGCTTGAAGAAGCAATGGAATCAACACGTTTGACATGGTCAGAGCCTTACACCATTAATAACCGCACACTTGTTACGGTTTACAGAGGAACGGGACAAAGAGGAGAAATTGAAGGCGTCATAGCAATGGATCTGGATCTCTACACCATTCAGCAGGATTTTATTACAACTGAGCTCGGTAATACTGGCTATGTAAATTTGATTGCGGATAACGGTACGGTACTGGCGTCTTCCAGAGAACAACAAGTAGGAGAAGATTTATCAGAAGAAACCTACTTCCGCGCTTCTCTCGAGGAAGACAACTCAGTTTCAGTTAACAGCAGTCAAGTTGGGACAACTGCTAATTCTGGCTGGGTTTTTGATAACAGTGTAAACGGCGGTCAGTTTGGTATTTTCCATAACCGCATTCCAGACTTAGGCCTAAATGTTTACGGAATGGTCCGTGCAAACGAAATGGCACAGGAAATGGGGGCTATTAGAGGTATTGTCACGTTTGTCACGATTATTGTTATCCTATTTGCCTTATTCATTACTGGACTTTTAACCGCATTAATTAACACAGTCACACAAGCTTTGCTGCGTGTGTTTGAAAAAGTCAGCCAGGGTGATTTGACCAGTCGTGTGACCCGAGATGATTTATTTAAAATAAAATTACCGTTTGCCAAAAAACTGCGCAGACAATCTAAGACAAATAAAAAGCAAAACGGATTAAATGAAAAAGGAAATGAGATTCATCAGTTGGGACTGTCATTAAATCGAACCATTACTAACTTTGAAGATACCATCAAGGTGATTCAAGGAAACAGTCAGAATGTATCGAGCATGGCAACCACTCTGACAGAAATTGCTGACCAGACCAGCCGCTCTACGGCAGAAGTTTCTGAAACCATTAACGGAGTAGCTGAATCCACCTCAATGCAGACACAGGACACTGAAGCAACGGTGACTCAGATGAATGAATTGGCTGAAGCATTGAGTGAAATTAATACAGCAGTTTCCAAGATGGGTGAACATGCGGACGAGACCATGGTTGTTAATGGCAAGAACTCCCAAGCCACTCATGATGTCGAAAAGAAATGGCAGGAAACGTTGGAGACATTGGATGATCTGAAAGTCAGAATTGAAGAGGTTGATGGAGATATTCAGAACATCGAAGGCATTGTCAAAGCTATCACGACTATTGCAACCAAGACAAACCTATTAGCTTTGAACGCATCTATCGAAGCAGCCCGTGCCGGAGATGCTGGTCGAGGATTTGCAGTGGTTGCAGATGAAATTCGTAAACTGGCTGAACAAAGTGCAACATCATCAAAAGATATTCAGACTATTATCCAAACCATACAGTCCAAGTCATCCGGTATGGTCAAGCACCTTGAAGAAACCAACGAAGACAGCATAGTACAGACGGAGAAAATTGATGAAGCCATCAAAGCGTCAGAAAATGTTGCCTTATCACTTGAACAACTTGTTGCCAGCATGCTGACTGTTATGCAGTCTTCAACAGTCATAAACGAGAAAAAAGAAGAAGTGGTCGCTCAGCTGGAAAGTATCGCAGCCGGAGCACAGGAAAACTCTGCCGGAACTGAACAAGTATCCGCTAATGCAGAAGAAATACTGGCGACAATGGAAGACTTCACTACTCACATCAATCACTTGGAAAATGTAGCGCTGGATTTGAAGCTTTCTGCGGAACAGTTTGTCATCAATCAGAAAAAAACAGACGCTGAAACAGAGTCATCTGACAGCGAACTGGATACATTAGAACCTGAATTTGTTTAAAAGGAGTCAATAACATGGCACAGCATTTACTATTTAAAGCGGGTGGACAGACATTCGGTCTGCCTATATCGGAAACGGATAAAATTGTGGCTTTGGACAATCATACTGTGATTCCTGATGTTTCGTCATACATTGTAGGCCTCCAGGAAGTGGAAGGAGACGTGTTGGCTATTATTGATCTGGCCGACCGTTTCTACAACCAGCCTGAGAGAAATCACGCTGAAGCAGATATCATACTGGTAAACTGGAAAGAGACGCGCATCGGTCTGCTGGTTGACGAAGTAACGGTTGTAGAAAATTTTGAAACCGAGCAGTTATCGGAAGCAGTTGAAGAAAAAGTTGACGGACTTTCGCTATCATACATTTCAGCCTTTGTGCAGACAGAAGAAGGCATTATCCCCATTCTGGACAGCCATTACCTCTTTGCTGAAGACAAGGGTGAAGAACTCCGTAAGCTGGTGGAAATCCAGACAGTTAAAGCCTGAGTAAATGAGTGACTATTGGAGAGTAGAATGACTGAACAGATTAAAGTAGGAATTTCAGATTACAAAATAGCTGCTGCTCCGAATCAGCTGGTGACCATTGGACTGGGGTCCTGTGTCGGCATAGCCTTGTATGCACCAAAAGCAAAAGTCGGGGCGCTTAGTCACATCATGCTTCCGGACAGCACAGCTTTTAAAGATAAATCCAACTGGCCGAAATTTGCTGATCTGGCTTTGCCCAAGATTATTAAGGAACTGAAAGAGCAGACCAACGAAGACCAGCTGCTTGTTAAAATTGCAGGTGGAGCAAGCATGTTTTCTTTTTCTGAAGCGTCGAGTGTTCTCCAGATTGGCCAGAGAAATGTCGATTCAGTTAAACGGATTTTGGCAGACTTGAATCTGACCATCCTATCTGAAGATGTTGGTGGGAAAATGGGGCGGTCCATGTTCGTGAACCTCGAAACATTTGAAGTAAGAGTACGTTTAGTGAACCGGGAAGAAATTGTATTATGAAAAGAAAAATGAGGAATGCACTATGACAATAAACGTACTAGTTGTCGATGATTCTGCTTTGATGCGGAAAGTATTATCGAACGTCTTGAACGACTGCAAGGGAGTCAGAGTTACAGATACAGCCAGAAATGGTGAAGAAGCATTAAAGCTTATTAATAAAAGCGTACCGGATATTATAACGCTTGATGTAGAGATGCCGGTCATGAACGGGCTGGATACATTGAAAGTCATTAAAGAGTTCCACTCCATACCGGTTATTATGCTCAGTTCCAAAACGAACGAAGAAACGACATTTAAAGCGCTGGAGCTTGGAGCAGAAGATTTTGTCGAAAAGCCAGTCGCTATCAGTCAAAACTGGAATTATTTTAAAACGGAACTGTCCAAACGGATTAAGGTCTATTTTAACAAGGATGCTAAAGGTGATGAAAAAGTTAGCGATAACCAAGTAACTTCTAACAGCTGTCTGGAAAAAAGAAAAGACAAACTTCAGGTTATAGTCATCGGAGCATCGACAGGTGGACCAAAAGCTCTCGTTTCAGTCATCCAGTCCTTATCTGAAAATTTGACAGTGCCGGTATTCATTGTTCAGCACATGCCAGAGAACTTTACAGCTTCTTTTGCCCACCGTTTAAATTCACTGGCATCAGTTCCAGTGGAAGAAGCAAAAGATGGTCAAAAAATACTCTCGGGAAGGGTGTACTTAGCACCGGGAGGAAAACACTTAATTATAGACGGAAATCAGATGAGGTTAACAAAGAAGCCGAAACGCCATAGTGTACGCCCGGCTGTCGACTATCTATTTGAAACAGCTTCAGCAGTTTATGGAGAAGGTACATTGGGGATTGTTTTGACCGGCATGGGAAAAGACGGTGCTGAGGGTTGTGAAGCAATCAAACAACGCAAGGGGTATATTATTACTCAGGACAAACAAACATCAACTGTGTACGGCATGCCAAGAGCCGTTGTAGACAGAGGACTATCCGATCAAACAGCCAGCTTAACTAAAATAGCTGACATACTCTATGAAATGACAAGGTGACTATATGACAACGTTAAATTATGATTATTTTTATAACTGGGTCCAGGCTAACTTGAACATTCGATTGGATGCCTACAAAGAAAAGCAGTTGAACAGACGCATTCAAACGGTCATGCGACAATCTGGCGCCCTCACTTTAGAAGACTATTCTATTCTCATTCATCAGGACGAAACGATTAAGAAGCAGTTTCTGGATTACATTACCATTAATGTAACGGAGTTTTTCCGTAACAAAGATTTATTTGAAAAGTTTGAAGAACTACTTATTACAGATTTATCAAAGAAATTCGATGCGATATCCATCTGGAGTGCTGCCTGTTCTATTGGCGCAGAGCCTTATTCGCTGGCGATGATTGTTGACAGGCACGATTTGCCACTGAAACAGTCCATCATCGCTACGGATATTGACGAAACCATTTTGACTAAAGCGAAAGAAGGTAAATATAAAGATAACGAACTAAAAAACGTATCATTACTTGATCGTTCTCATTACTTTGCTGAAATTGATGGACAGTATGTTCTAGATAGCCGCATAAAGGAAATGGTTCAGTTTAAAAAACATGACCTCGTGCTTGATTCTTTTGAATCGGGTCTGCACGTGATTGTCTGTCGAAATGTAACGATTTATTTCAAAAATGAAGTCAAGGAAGATATTTACCGCCGGATGAGCGAAGCGCTTGTCACAGGTGGCCTACTCTTTACAGGAGCTACGGAAACCATTTATCAGCCAGAACAGTACGGCTTGAAGAAAGTATCCTCATTTATCTACGAGAAATTCGTTTAATGCGAAAGGAGGTCTATTGTGGAGGACAATAGTATATACCGCGATTTATTTTTTGAAGAAACCGATGAAAATTTAGCCATATTAAATCAGGAAGTACTGCAGCTCGAGCAGAACCCGGAAGACAAGCAAATCATTGATGCCATTTTCAGAGCAGCGCATACGCTTAAAGGTATGGCTGCGACAATGGGGTATGAGAAGATGGCTACCTTGACTCACGCCGTTGAGAATCTATTCGAACTGGTGAAAAATAACCAGCTGACTGTTACGACGCCATTAGTTTCGTTAATATTCGAGTCTCTTGACGCCCTGACCCAACTGGTGGAAAGTCTGCGGGAAGAGGAGGATGAGTCGCTTGATATAGCCCAATTAATTAAGAAACTGGAGCAGGCTGGCGAGTTAAATCAATCAGCACAACAAGCGGAGGATGAGGCTGACTCTAAGCAGTCCGACTTTACCTACCCGCAATTGGAAGAAAGTGACTATACAGTTATAGAGTCTGCTGAATCAAGTGGCTATACCTTGTATTCAGTAGGCGTGCGTGTTGAAGAAGAAAGCATGATGAAAGCAGCCCGTGCGTTTATGTTTATAAACAAGCTAGAACAGGTTGGAGATATTCTCCAGATGAATCCCGATGCCCAGACAATGGAGCAGGGAGAGGTAGAAGAAACCTTTACCTTGTATCTGCTTTCGAAAGAATCGGAAGAGACAATCACTAGCCATGTTGAAGGGGTCAGTGAAATTGAAGAGGTTTACCTAACTCAGCTGACACTCGATAAACTGCAAAAGCAAACAATGGTATCGGAAGAACAGCCAGTCACTGATACGGTTGAAGCAACTGACAAGGCCGAAGCTGTTCAAGAAAGTAGTCAAGCTGTTAAAAAACGCCCGGCAGCCAAACAGACCATTCGTGTTGATTTGTCTCGTCTTGATCAGTTTATGAACTTGGTATCTGAGCTGGTTATTCACCGGACCCGTCTAGAAGATGTATCTGAGAAAAATCAGCTGGCTGAACTGGGAGAACCGTTGACTCAGGTAGGCCGCATTACAACTGAACTCCAGGAGCTGGTCCTACAGCTGCGCATGCAACCCTTCAGTGTGGTTGTTCAGCGTTTCCCACGTATGATGCGTGATTTGACGAATGAATTGGGTAAAGATATCCAGTTTTTAACTGAAGGTGAAGAGACAGAACTGGATCGAACCGTTATTTCAGAAATCGGAGAGCCTCTGATTCATCTTTTGAGAAATGCTGCGGACCACGGGATAGAAAGTCCCGACGATCGTGAAAAAGCAGGAAAACCGAGAGCAGGAACCATTAAACTGTCGGCTTATCCAGAAGGAAACCGTGTCATCGTTACACTCATGGACGACGGCAAAGGCTTGGATCCGAGATTGATTGAAAAGAGTGCTGAGAAAAAAGGCATTTCAACAGTTGGCATGTCTGATGAAGAGATTCAGCAGCTCATTTTCCATCCTGGCTTTTCAACCGCACAGGAAGTAACCGGTATATCCGGACGTGGGGTTGGAATGGATGCCGTTAAAGAAAAAATTTCTGCATTGAATGGAAAAATTGAAACTGTCAGTGAAGTAGGTAAAGGTACGACGTTCACTATAACTCTACCGCTTACCTTGTCAATAATTCAGTCATTACTGGTTAAAGTCAGTGAGGAAACCTTTGCAATACCCCAGGCTGTAATCGATAAAATAAGAACGTATGATGCAGCTGATATTCGTTCGGTTCATCAAAAAGAAGTGTACAGTTTTGAAGGTCAAACCATTCCGGTCATTAGACTGTGTGACGCGCTGGATTTGAATGATTCTAATGATGCTCAAAAACACGTCATTATCGTTTTAATTGGGCAGAACCGCTACGCGCTGATTGTTGACGAACTGGTTCACCAGAAAGAAATAGTCATCAAAAAACTTGGTACTGAGCTGAACTCCGTTTCGAACTTTTTAGGAGCAACTATTCTTGGTGACGGCAGCATTAGTCTGATTCTAGATGTTACGTCAATTTGTACACGAAAGAAGGGGCAAAGACGTGAGTAAAGATCATAGCCTGCTTCGTTATGATGCATTGCAGGAAGTTGTCAATATTGGTGGAGGACATGCAGCTACCAGTTTAGCTAAACTGATTGGGCGCCCGATTGATATGGATGTGCCTTTTGTTGAATTATTAACCTACGAAGAAGTGTATGCAAACGTTCAATCAGATGATACAATTGTAAAGGTTGTTTTGTCTGAGCTGCTTGGTCGGCAATACGGTGTCTTCTTGTTCGTGATTCAACCGGAAGAAGCGGAGAAATTAGCCCAGCTTCTATTACCAGAACACCAGCAGTTTTCAGACGAATTGATAGACTCCTCGATAAAAGAGCTGAGCAATATTCTTGTCCAGTCCTTTCTACAGGCCGTCATGTCCCTTATCAATAAACCGTTAATTGCTGCTTTGCCTCAGATAACAACTGATTTATTTGGATCGATTTTGTCCAGTGTCTATATGCAGCAGGAACAGTACAGTAATGAATTGTTCATAATAAAAAACAATTTTTACAGTAAAGGCCATAAAATTGAAGGCAGTCTGTATTTTGTTCCCAAACCAGAAGCACTGGAATTACTATTACATCAATTAGGAGTTTAACAGGAGGAATAGAAAATGAGTAAACGAGTATTAATTGTTGACGATGCTGCATTTATGCGTATCAAATTGAAGGATATTTTGGAAAAAAATGGTTATGAAGTTGCCGGAGAAGCTCAAAACGGAAACGAAGCCATTGAGAAGTACAAGGAAGTTGAACCGGATGTTGTCACAATGGACATTACTATGCCGGAAAAAGATGGTGTTGAAGCACTGAAAGAGATTAAAGCAATGGATAAAAATGCTATTGTCCTGATGTGTTCAGCTATGGGCCAGCAGACAATGGTTATGGATGCTATCAGAGCAGGGGCTATGGACTTCATCGTTAAACCGTTTGATACTGAACGAGTGATTAAGGCACTTGATAAAGCACTCAATTAATAATTTTCACCTTTTTATTGAGTAAATATGCAAGTTTCGAAAAGTTGTCACAGAACAGAAACTAAACAGCACAACCGAGGGGGAATCACGGCATGCAAATTATTGTTTTTAAACTGAAACATCAATTTTACGGCTTCACGACGGAGTCTATAGAAGAAATTACACGACCTTTAGAGGAGACAGTCATCCCCCAAGGTCCGTCCTGGACTCAGGGGTTAGTTAACCTGAGAGGTCAGATTATGACACTGGTTGACATGGAGGTTCTCTTAAATGGGTCTAGTTCAACTGATAAAGTGTGGTACAATAACACCGTCATTGTAAATGCAGAAGAAAATCCAATTGCACTCATGGTCGGTAAGGTTCTCGGCGTCATTGATATTTTAGATGACGACATACATAAAGAGATAGACGAAGAGGATGAGAGTGTAATCGGCTATATTTCTGCTTACGATGAAATGATCACAATTATTCAATTGGATTCTATTCTGAAAGAGAAAGAGGAAGTAGCGTGAGCCAACAAGTCTTATCCCAACAAGAAATTGATGCGCTGCTGGTAGCTATGGACAGCGGGGAAATCGATACAGAGGAAATGTCGGAAGAGATGACAGGTCCAAAAGTTAAAACCTATGACTTTAAACGACCTGTTCGTCTTTCGAAGGAATATTTATCAACTATCACGATGGTCTTTGAAGATTTTTCCAAACTCATTTCTAATCTGCTGTCGACTCAGCTGAAAAAACCAGTGGATGCGAAAATAGCCGCAATCGAGCAGGTATCCTTTGACGAATTTGTTCATTCTGTACCTAACTTTACTTTGATGGGTGTTTTTAAGAGTGCGCCTCTTAATGGCCTTCAAATTCTGGAGATTAATCCACAGTTCAGCCTGCAGATTGTTGAGCTGTTATGTGGGTATACAGAAGTAACGTCTGAAGAGCTGCCCAATAAAGCCAGCTTTACTGATATCGAACTGGCAATACTTGAAGATGTGATGCAGTCCCTTTTGCGTTCGTTTGAATCGGCCTGGAAAGATATTAAGGATATTTCAGTTAGTCTAGAAGACACAGAAACGAAACCACAATTGCTTCAGACGATGTCGCCAAACGAACCGGTTGTTCTGGTGACTTTTGCTGTGACCTTAGAGAAGCAGCGAACATTTATCAATATGTGCATACCATACATATTTTTTGAAGATATTTTAGATAAACTCAGTTTTAAAAACTGGTTCCATTCTGGAAAAGAGTTTGATTCATCTGAACGTGGTCAGCTGGCAGGTAGTCTTGACAGAGTACCTGTTTCAATCGAAGTGAAGCTAGGCGAGTCTCAGATGGATGTATCTGATTTTCTGGAAATGGACGAAGGCGATATCATTCAGCTGGATGAGAAAACGTCTAAGCCGTTGACGTTATTCGTTGAAGATAAGCCATATTTTAAAGTCAAGCCAGGGATGATTGACAATAAACTGGCAGTCGAAATACTAAAATTTACGGGAGGAGAGAGCGACGATGAGTGAACAGTTAACTCAGGAAGAAATTGATGCGTTGTTAAGCGGCGGTTCGGTTGAATCAGATGAACCTGCTGAGATGGAAGATCCGTTGAGTCAGGATGTTAAAGATGTTATCGGAGAAGTCGGTAATATTTCCATGTCTCAAGCCGCAACGACTCTTTCCCAGTTATTGAATCGCAAAGTTAAAATCACGACACCTAAAGTAAAAGGTGTGACGATTAGAGAGATTGTTGAGAGAAGCGAGATACCAAAAATTGTTACTACGATAGCATTTAAAGAAGGTCTGGTAGGCAATAATGTCTTGATGATTGATGTAGACGATGCTGTGATTATCGCAGATTTAATGATGGGAAATGATGGAACAGACTTAGAAGACAAAGAATTTACTGATCTGGAAATGAGTGCCGTTTCAGAGGCGATGAATCAGATGATTGGTTCGGCTTCAACTGCAATGGCAACAATGTTTAACCGACGAGTGGATATTTCGCCACCGGAAGTCAAGAAGTGGGAAAATGCAGATGAAGCTGCTGTTGATATGCCGAATCAGGAAGACGTTGTGTGTACGACATCTTTCAGACTTAGTGTTGAGGGGCTTTTAGATAGTGAGATTATGCAGATTCTACCGCTTGATACAGTGATGGAAATTACGGACATTATGATTGGTGAGGAAGCAGAAGTTGTTCATGGACGTGAAGGTGTGGAAGTTCAGCCGGTTGAAGAAGAGACGGTTGAGCAAGTAGACAGTCGTGAAGAGACGCGTGAAACTGAGGAGGCCCCTATGGCTGAGAATGATGCAATCAGTATTCAGAAACCGAAATACCAGGAATTGTCCCGTAATGAATCAAAGCAGTCTCCGCGTAATTTAGATTTAATTATGGATGTGCCGCTTGATTTCAGTGTTGTTTTAGGAAAAAGCAAGAAAACAATCAAGGATATCCTATCATTGAGTACGGGATCTGTGGTAGAGCTGGACAAGATGACGGACGAGCCGCTTGAGATTTATGTAAATGGTAAATTGATTGCTGAAGGTGAAGTCGTCGTTATTAACGAAAGCTTCGGTATCCGTATCACGAATATCTTAAGCAAAGAACAGCGTGTGCGTCATTTGAATAAAGACTAACATTTGGAAAATGTGAAAAGCAGGAGAAATCCTGCTTTTTTTATTGGATCTAGAAAGTATTAATTTTGTGAGAGTGGCAGCTCAGAGAATAAATCAATAGAAATCTGTCCTTTTCGGTGCAAGTGTAGAAGAAATTGATGTAACTTGTACCGATTTAGGGTTAATCACGACAAGTTACAGAGAAAAACAGGTAAACTTGTGCCGAATATAGATAATCGTGACAAGTTTCACCTTAAATGCTCCTTACTTATACTGATTAAGGCCTATTCGTGACAAGTGAGTGCTTGAAAAACTGTAGAAGTTGCTTGAAAGATATAAAAGGAGAAAATTGCATAGCAATTTCTCTTTACTACTGAAATAATGTTTGAGATAACTTCACTACAAAAAGCGAATGGCATCAGTTAACATTGGCGAGACCGTTCTAAGCCGTGGTCTCAGAACTTGCTTTGTTATTCTCTTTGTACGCATTATAAATGCTACAAAGAGATATACACAAAGGCATCTTTTTCCGCCAATAATGATACCTTTCTTTTTTTTCGTTTCGTTATCTTTTTTCCATTAATTTCTGCGCTACTTACTTATTAAAAAAGTTGTAGGAGAGACGCGGGTGGGATAAATATAATGATTAGAAAACAGAAATTTTATATTAATTACTTATTAGTTAAATAGATTTATCTGCGTGCCCGAAAATCCACTCCATCTGTTATTTAAATGGAGTTAGTTGAGGCCGCCCACCGCAAGCTTCGACTACAACTACAATAAGTATGGCATCATAATCTAAACCCTTCACAATTATTACCTGAAGGTGGGTTACAATGTTTTGCTTATTTCGGTATACTGGTTTTAGTTTTTGATATTTTTAATATAGGGTTAATGAATGAAAAATTCATCCGATTATAAGATTAAGAGACACTTTTAAAAAATACCTAGTAAATTATCGACATACAAAGTGCAGTGTTAAAGGAGAGTGCGAACGATGAAAATAAATAAATATACTAACGTAGTATCATCATTAAATCAATCTAAACAGTCTAAAAAAGAAGTCACACAGGAATCTGTCAAGTCCCAGCCTAAAGAAGCTGTTCAGGTCAGTATTTCTAAAGAAGCTCAGGCTTTACTGGATGCGGATAAAGCCCAATTCTCAGAACGAGTGAATTCCATCAAACAAGCCATTCAAAATGGTGAGTACGAAGTGGATCTGAGTAAGATTACAGAAGGACTCGTTAAGTCGCTGCAGGAACAGAAGGAGCTTTAATCCCGATGAACAAAACTGAACAAGTACTTAATTATTTAGAACAGTTAAAAGCTGTACTATTAAAAGAAAAAACGGTTCTGATTGAAAACGATGGAGCTAAACTACCGGAAATTATTCAAGAAAAAGAAGACATCATGGTGACCTTATCTGCGTTCAGTGACGAAAACGTTGAGATGGACAAGCTCAGCGTTCTTTCGCGTGAGATTAAGTCCTTGCAGGAGACGAACCTGATGCTGACTGAGCAGTCCATGCGTTACACAGAAACGATGCTGGAACACATTAAAAAGGCAGCGAAACAAAACAATACATACTCGAAAAAAGGCACATTTGACCAGACGAAAAAGAGTACGTTGTTAGATCAATCACTTTAAGGAGCACAACACATGACTGGATTATTTGGAACTTTAAATACAGCAACAAAAGGCTTGAACGCCCAGCAGACAGCTCTTCAAACTATCGGGCATAACGTCGCTAACGCGAACACATCCGGTTATACGAGACAACGCGTAACGATGCAGGCTGACTTTGCACAAAGCGTCGCAGGCGTTGGTCAAATTGGAACGGGTGTGAGAGTTGGAAACATTGACCGCGTGAGTGATGAGTATGTAACAACTCAGCTGAGAGATGCTCATTCAACAACGAAACGGCACGAATCATTATCTGATATTGTGGGCCAGCTAGAAGCAGTCTTCAATGAACCATCTGATACCGGACTGGCGAATCAGATTTCTGAAGTATTCAACGCCTGGAACTACTTAGCTTCAAATCCCGAACAATCTTCAGCCCGAACTATGCTGGTTCAAACAACGGAAACATTTACGGATACCATTCATCACATGGCAAACTCCATGGATAGTTTACATAATGATACACTGAACGAACTCGACAAAGCAGCGTTGGATGTCAATTCTACTCTTGAACAACTGGATAAATTGAACCACCAAATCTGGCAGGCATCTGTTAGAGGTTATACACCCAATGACTTACTTGATCACCAGGACCGATTGATGTCAGATATCGCCGGTAAAGTTGACATTTCTGTTGAACGCGATCAGTTTAACCGAGTATCCATAAAAGCTGATGGTCAAACACTTTTAAATAGTAACTCGCGTCAGGAACTAGCCGTTATTACTGATACCAATGAAAATGGAGAGTTATTCCTCGCTAATGGTGAACGAGTCATGGTACCTGAAGGTTCAGATATCAAGTTAGGTAGTCTGGTTATGAAATCAGCAGACAGCGAAGAAGTGACACTAATCAATACTAAAACTGGAACAATTAGAGGAACTCAAGAGGCGTTAGAAGTAATCAGTGACTCTCAAACGCAACTGGATGGCTTTGCACTGAACTTTGCTAAAGCCGTGAACCTCATTCATAGCAATGAGGGAGAAGGAGAGCCATTCTTCGCTATCAATGAAGAAAATGCGTCTTCCACCATTCGAGTAACCGAAGTGTTAAGGAAGAATCCAGAGAATGTCGTATCAGGCGCCTCGCTTGAAAATGAGTACTCTGGTGACGGCTCACGTGCACAAGCTATTGCTTCCTTACAAAATCAAGCCTTGTCACTGGATTCAGACAGCTGGCAGTTGAGCGAAGACGGCTCCATGAAAATTGAAGGAAACGGCCCAAGCTCTACTTTATTCAGTCGATACAACAGCATGGTAACGGAGATGGGTATCGTCAAGCAGCAGGAAGACAATATGCTGGAGACGCAAAATGCCTTGATGCAGCTCTTGACTCAGCGCCGTGAATCGATATCCGGTGTCGATATTAACGAAGAAGTGGTGGATATGATTAAATATTCCAGTGCTTTCCAGGCCAATTCACGCGTACTTCAAACGATTTCGGACATGCTCGATACATTAATTAATAGAACAGGGGTATAACCATGAGAATAACGAACTCCTTAATGTCTCAAAGCTTTTTATCAAACTTAAATAAAAATTCAAATAATGTTTTCAAATATCAGGAACAGTTGTCATCACTGAAACAAGTCAACCGTCCCAGTGATGATCCGTTGAAAGTTTCCAAAATCTTGGACTTAAAAAATGAACTAAAGCAGAATGCCCAGTACAAGACAACCATCAATGATTCCATTGATTTCACGAATGTACAGGACGCAGCTTTAGCCAATGCCACAAACTCACTCCAGCGTATTTCTTCTTTAACCCAGCAGGCCGCAAACGGAACTTATAATTCCCAGGACCGCCAAGCCATCAAGACAGAGATTGAAAATGAAGTGGAATCGATGCTGGACTCACTGAATACGAGTTTTGGGGGCCGGTACATTTTCGGTGGTCAAAAGAGTACTGAAAAACCCTTTTCTATTAACAGAGAAGACGGTAACTTTTCAATTGAATACTCTGGATCTGGCGAAAATATCAGCGGTAACGTGTTGAAAGAAATTGCTCGAGGGGTTACAGTGGACTTGCAGACGGATGGTAATCGACTGTTTGAACAAGCCGGGGATGCAGGAAATATGAGCGATGTGTTTAATGAACTGTTTACAGCTTTGGATAATAATGATACTGAAGCTTTGGGTGGAAACATTCTCAAGAAAATCGAAAAGACTATGGATAACACCGTTAATTTGAGAACCAACATCGGTGCCATTCATAATCGCCTCTCGGCAGCCAGAGACCGTAACGAGACAGAGTACCTGAACTTAGAAACCACTCTGTCAACTAATCAGGACATTGATTTAGCTGAAACCTATATGCACTACTCTATGGAAATGGTTGCTTATCAGGCATCTATGAATATGGGCACTCGTATTTTACAGACGAATATAATGGATTATGTAAGGTAATCTGAAAACGACCAAGGTATAGTACTTTGGTTGTTTTTTATAAAAACATCAAAAAAAGACTTAACAATATTTGTGTACTTCCGATAGTAAGTGTAGAAGGCGATGAGCCTTAAAAACAAACATAAATGGAGGAAAAAAATTATGCGTATTAATACTAACACGGCAGCTATGAAT
Source organism: Alkalibacterium psychrotolerans (assembly GCF_054784355.1). Lineage (NCBI taxonomy): Bacteria > Bacillati > Bacillota > Bacilli > Lactobacillales > Carnobacteriaceae > Alkalibacterium > Alkalibacterium psychrotolerans. Next base: position 24,286 of record NZ_BAAGPH010000040.1, read on the forward strand.
ACATACTCACGTTTGAATTCAGCTCAACGGAGTCAAAGTAATTCATTTGCTAAATTATCATCAGGTCTGAGAATCAACAAAGCAGGGGACGATGCTGCAGGACTTTCCATTTCTGAAAAAATGCGTAACCAGATTTCAGGTTTAAAACAGGCAACTCGTAATGCACAAGATGGTATTTCATTAATTCAAACTGCTGAGGGTGCATTAAATGAAACACATTCTATCTTAAATCGTATGCGAGATCTAACTGTTCAAGCGGCTAATGATACAAATACCACTGAAGATCGCCAAGCTTTGCAAGAAGAACTAGATTCATTAGTCTTGGAAGTTGATCGAATTGCAGACACTACTAAATTTAATAAACAAGAATTACTTAATGGTGGAGCAAGTTTCAAATTTCAAATTGGTGCAAATGCAAATGAACATTTAGATTTATCGATTAATAGTATGAAATCAGATACTTTAGGTGTAGACAATCTTTCTCTAACAGGGACCTCAGAAATTCCATCTGATGCAAATGCTCAAACTGGTGCAGGTCACGATATTGAATGGAATGGCGATAACTGGGTTTATAGTAATGACGTTCCTGATACTGAGTCAAGCGATCCTAATTTATTTAATCAAGGAGATATTGTAGCACAGAATGTTTTAGATGATATTAATGATTTACCTACTGCTGAGCTTTCTTATGACTTTGACACAATTATTAACAATATAGATTCAGCAATAGAGTCAGTATCTTCACAAAGAGCGGAATTAGGAGCAACTCAAAACCGTCTCGAACATACTGTAAATAACCTAACTACAACTCGTGAAAACTTAGCTGAAGCAAACTCACGTATCCGTGACGTTGATATGGCTGAAGAAATGATGGAATTCACTAAGAACAACATTCTTTCTCAAGCGTCTACAGCTATGCTTGCGCAAGCTAACCAAATGCCTCAGGGCGTACTACAATTATTGGGATAATTTCCAGAATTGGAAAATTTGTTTTAAATCAGACAGAACCGAAGCGGTGGGTTGTTGCTTCGGTTTTGTTTTACATAGTGAATGTTTAATTTATTACTTAACTAGAGGAGCTGGATGAGATGAGTCAGCGTGTGGAGTCTATTGATGCATTAAAAACGATTGACCGAGTTTTACATTCAAATCGAAATGGGGTATCCTATTCGGGAGACCGTCTAGTTGAACCTATTAAAGCAGTTGAAGGGATTGAAACTTCATTTGACCGCGTGCAGTATGAACCGTCCAAGGATCAGGTTCAAAAACTCGCGGATGAAGCCCAAAGTGTTCTGCAGCGGGTGAATGCTCAGTTAACCTTTAAAGTGCATGAAGGGACCGGTCGGACTCTGGTTCAGGTAGTGGAAAAAGATTCAAAAGAAGTACTTAGAGAAATACCGCCCGAGAAGATGCTGGACGTTATTGCCGGTATCTGGCAATGGTCGGGGATAGCAGTAGATAGAATGGAGTGATTACATGAGCGATTTACGTATGATGGGTGCTTTTTCAGGAATTGATATGAGCATGATTGATAAAATTATGGAAGCGGAAGCCGCTAAAGGTGTCCGCTTTACCCAGCAGAAAGAAAAGTACACGAAGTCTCAGAATGCCTGGAAAGACATGAATACCCGTTTGGATTCTTTACATAAACGCCTGGAAGATTTGCAGAAACCAGATACCTTTAATTCTAAGTCTGTCAATATGACCGGGCCGGAAAACCTAAAGGTAACAGCTTCAACATCAGCTGCAACGGGGAACTACCGTGTTCAGGTTGAACAACTGGCTACTCAGACTAGACTGACAGGTGACCGCGTTGAAATCGATGGAGATATTCGTACAGAGTTAGGTTTTTCTGGTAAATTAAATATTAACTCAGTTGAAATTGATGTGTCAGAAACAGACAGCTTGCGTTCAATTAGTGAGAAGATAAACAGTTCATCAGTTGAAACAGGTGTCCGTTCTAATATCGTTGATAATCGTCTCGTTCTTACTCATACTGAATATGGTGAGAAAGATATTAACATTGAAGGAGAGATTGCGAGTGATTTAGGTTTAGCTGGTATTGAAGCAGTTAAAGGACAGAATAGTAAGTTTTCTATCGATGGTATTGTAATTAATGATCGAGCTACGAATTCAATTGATGATGTCATTGATGGGGTCACTATTAACTTAACGAACGTTCATAATGGCAATGAGTCTACTATTGTTTCAGTAACGGAGAATCTGGATAAGGCAGCTGAAACCCTTCAAAAGTTTGTCGAGCAGTATAATTCTACTCAAAACTTTATAACGTCTCAGTTGAGTGTTGGGGATCCATCGGCTTCAGATAATCAAACGGGTACTTTAGTAGGAGACGGTACATTGATGCGTCTTCAGTCAAGTCTGCGTTCAATGATGACCAGTACCGAAGCTCATGGGACTACGATTAAAGGCCTTCAAGAATTAGGGGTATCGGTAGACCGAAACGGAACAGCTTCATTTGACCGTACTAAACTGGACACTCAGATTAGAAATAATCCGGGTGAAGTAAAAGATTTCTTCTCATCTTCAACGAGAGTAACTGATCCAGAAGGTGTTGATACAACAGTTACAAAAGGATTCTCACGCGATATGCGTTCTTTTGTTAACCAGTACATCTCAAGTTCAAACGGCATCATTAAAACCCGCCGTGACACTTACGACCGTATGATTCGTGATGTGAATCAGCGTATTGAGCGCTTTGAGGAACGTTTGGAAATGCGCAAAGACCGGTATATCAGGCAGTTTTCCGCACTGGATACAGCGATGATGCAGGCGGAGTCTCAGATGGACTTCATGTTCAGTCAGTTGGGTATGAACCAAGGGTAATAAGGAGGCTTACCTTATGATGATAGATAATAGAGTTTTACTTAAAGAAAAGAAAGAACACTTTCTGGACATGCTGGACCGTTTAGTTAACTGGGATCAGAGCGCAGAGAGTGCTCAGGAGATTATTGACCAGAATCAGGAAACGATTCAGGAGATTGGAAAGATTGATGAGCAGTTATCCAGTGAGGAACGTGAAGATTTCGCAAAATCGAACCGCTGGCTGGTTGAACAGGTCATTTCCATCCAGAAACGTCTAATTGCAATTTTACAAAAAGAGTCCAAAAAAGTTGAAGGTCAAATGAAACAGATGAATCAGAAAAACAAAGTTGTCAGTCACTATATGGATAAGGAAACATCACTTTTTGTTGACCGTGATGTGTGAGAAAGGACTACATGATGAGTTATACATCCGCTTCTAAAGTTTATAAAAAGAATCAGGTTGAAACGGCGTCACCTAAACAGTTAGTTGTCTTACTTTATGAGGGAGCAGTTAAATTTATTCGTTTGGCTGAGCTGGCTATTGAAAAAAATGATATGACAAAAGCGAACAGAAATATTTTGAAAGCTCAGGATATTGTGACGGAGCTGATGGTATCTTTGAACCATCAGAACGGTGAGAATGCGATTGCCAGTGAGCTCCAGACGCTGTATTCATATATCTTGAACCAATTAATCCAGGCTAATTTAAAAAAAGATACTGAAAAATTAGCGGAAACAAGAAACTTACTATCTGAATTGCGTGAAGCTTGGGCCAGCATTTAATTGCTGGTCTTTTTTTGCCTACCAGGCTACTTATTCCTGCATTCAGTTCAACAGAATCCATTACTTATTGGAAGCTTTGTGTCTTTGACTTTGTTACAATAAATAAAATAACTGCTTATGTCGTATTCATTTATTCCTATATGATGTGCAGTCATGATAATAGAAGGAGGGTATGAGAATGAATGCAAAAACTAAGTCATGGATTAATCTGGGGCTACTTGTGCTGACACTGGTTGTGAATGCTCTGGGGTCAATGGGGGTCATTAATGATCTGTCGCAAGGTGAAATATCGGATATGTATGCGACACTCATTACGCCAGATTCTTTTGCGTTTAGTATTTGGAGTGTCATTTATACACTGTTGTTTCTATCACTGATCGTGATGATTATCAAGCACCAATCGCCTTATTTTGAAAAAGCCATTCATAAAATCAGCTATTTGTTTTGGGCGACCTGTTTATTGAACATCACATGGATAGTGACTTTTTCTTATTTACTGATAGGCTTGTCAACGCTGTTCATCTTTGTTTTTCTCATTGCGGTGGTTTTAATTATCAAACAGCTTGGGACCATTCACAGTAGAAAACGGTGGCTGTTGCCAATAACATTCGGTCTATATGGAGGCTGGCTCTTTATTGCAACAGTTGTTAATATTGCAACTTGGTTGGTACAGATTGAGTGGGATGGTTTTGGACTATCCGATGAAGTTTGGACAATTGCCATTCTTATCGTTGCTGTTATACTTACTTCACTGGTTACGTTTAATTTAAAAAATGCCGTTTTTCCACTGCCGGTAGCTTGGGGATACTTCGGTATTTACTATAACCTCTTTGATCCGGAAGGTTACCAGGGAGACTTTACGTTGTTTCAGTGGATTGCCATCGCTGGGATTGTTGTACTGATTGGTGTGGCCGCTATCCAGTTATATAAAAACAGATACGGAATTATGCCAGCACAATCCAGTTCAAAGACCTCGATTCTTAATCGATAATTACTATTACAATTTCGCAAATTATCAATAAATCATAAATAGGGTGTGTCTTTATTCATTTAAAGATATACCCTGTTTTTTATGGATAATTATAATTGTAAAATCACGTCATCTTTTTTCATTAATTCTGGAATAAACAGGTAATATATCACTAGTGTTGCATAAAACTTAGAATAAATGATTTCCACAGATTGTTACTTTCGTCACAAATGGTTTTCGTTAAAATTTCCAAAAAAGTCAATTGCTGGCGCAAGGGATGACTTTTTCCAGAAAT